>CALBMW010000236.1 GCA_937896275.1 uncultured Myxococcales bacterium | reverse complement strand
CCGTGGCGGTGGCGTCCGTCGCGAGCTGCGCGTCGATGCGGTCGGCGCCGACGCGGCCGCCCGCCGCCAGGGACGCGAGCAGGTCCCAGCCGAGATCGGTGTCAACGCTCAAACCCTCGAGCGCCTGCGCGCCGGTGAGCAGCGCCTCCACCGCGTCGAGGTGCGCCGCCGTCCGGGCGCGGGCGGCGAAGGCCTTGACGAGCTGCAGTTGCAGGTCGCTCGCCGCCGGCGCTGCCACGACCAACAGCCGCAAACGCTCCGCCGCCGCGTCCTGGGACGCCGCCCGATGCTTGGGCGCGACGTACAGATCCAGGGCCGTCGCGAGCTGGCGCAGCAACACCAGCACGACCGACGAGTCGGTCTCGCGCGCGATGTTGCCCAGCACCAGCTCGATGAAGTCGCGCGCCGAGCCCTCGCCGTCGCGCGTGACGTCCCAGGCAGCCGTCCAGACCAAGGTGCGCGGGAGCGAGTCGGCGAAGGCGCCCAGGTGATCGATGGCGGTCCGCAGCGAGTGAGGGTCGAGCCGCACCTTGGCGTAGGCGAGGTCGTCGTCGTTGACCAGCAACAGATCGGGCCGTCGCGCGCCGACCAGCTGCGGCACCTCGGTCCTCGGCCCGTCCACGTCGAGCTCGACGCGCAGGCGGCGCTCGAGGCGGGCCGCGTCGCCCGTCCCGACCAGGTCGTAGCCACCCACGGCGAGGCGGTGCGGGCGCTGCACCGGGTGCTCGGGCGGCACCTCCTGCAGCACCGCGAAGGACGTGATGACGCCGGCCGCGTCGGTGACGATGTCCGGGCGCAGGAGCGTCACGCCCGCCTGCTCGAGCCACAGCGCCGACCACGCGGACAGGTCGCGGCCGCTCGTGGCCTCGAGCTCGACGAGCAGGTCTCGGAGCGTCGTGTTGCCCCAGGCGTGCTTCGCGAAGTAGGCCCGCACGCCGGCGAGGAAGGGCTCCCGACCGACCCACGCGACCAACTGCTTCAGGACGCTGGCCCCCTTGGCATAAGTGATCCCATCGAAGTTCACCGCGACGTCGTCGAGGTCGCGCATGTCGGCCACGATCGGGTGCGTCGACGGCAGCTGGTCCTGCCGATAGGCCCAGCTCTTCTCACGCGACGAGAAGGTCGTCCAGGCGCTCGTCCAGCGGGTCGCCTCGGCGGTCGCGAGGGTGGAGGCGTACTCGGCGAAGGACTCGTTGAGCCACAGATCGTCCCACCACCGCATGGTCACCAGATCGCCGAACCACATGTGCGCGAGCTCGTGCAGGATGGTCACCGCGCGCCGCTCGTGCGCGGCGTCGGGCACCTTGGACCGGAAGACGTCGTCCTCGCGGAAGGTGACCGCGCCGGCGTTCTCCATCGCGCCCGCGTTGAACTCCGGGACGAAGATCTGATCGTACTTGGCGAAGGGGTAGGCGCGGTCGAACGCACGCTCGAAGTAGGCGAAGCCGGCGCGTGTCACGTCGAGGATGTTCTCGGCGTCCAGGTGCTTGGCCAACGAGGCGCGGCAATAGACGCCCAGCGGGATCGTGCGCCCGTCGCGGCTGAGCAGCACGCCGCGCTCGGCGTGGTAGGGGCCGGCGACGATCGCGGTGATGTAGCTCGAGATGCGCGGCGTGGGCTCGAATTGCCAACGCGCCGTGCCGGCCTCGACGCCGCCGTTGTGATTGACGCCCCCCGCGACCGCCTGGCGCTCACCCGCGGCCGGGGCGTTGGAGACGACGGTCCACTGAGTGGGGACGGTGACGCTGAAGGTGAAGCTCGCCTTGAGGTCGGGCTGGTCGAAGACCGCGAACACCCGCCGGGCGTCCGCGACCTCGAACTGGGAGTACAGATAGACCTCGTCGTCGACCGGATCGACGAAGCGGTGCAGGCCCTCGCCGGTGTTCATGTAGGCCGCCGACGCGACCACGCGCAGCGTGTTGTGGGCCGCGAGGTCGTCGAGCCGGACGCGCGCGTCCGCGTAGACCACGGACGGATCCAGAGGACGACCGTTGAGCGTGATCGTCTCGACGGCGGGCACGATGAGATCGATGAAGGTGCGGGCGCCGGGCGCCGCGTCGAAGCGCACGGTCGTGGCGGAGCGAAACGTGCGGGGCCCCGTGGTCAAATCCAGATCGACGGCGTAGGACTCCACGGTGACGAGGGCCGCGCGCGCGCGCGCCTCGTCGCGGGTCAGGTTCTCGGCGGGCACGCGGGGACTCCTTGGGGGGGGGGGGGGGGGGCAGTGCGCGCCCAATATGCGCCAGATCGCGTCGCCCCGTCACGGCCAGCGCGCCGAGCCTCGCTCACCCGGCCTCTCTCACCGGATCTCGCCTGGCCTACACCGGCGGCTGCCAACCCGGCCCGCTGACGATCGGCATCGTCCGCGGGCGTCGGCGCGACCAGGCGCGCTCGCGGTGAAGCTCCTGCGCCGCGACCTGCGCGGCGAAGGGGTCGGACTCCTTGCCGCGAGCGGCGCGCGCGAGCCGGATCAGCCCCTCCCGCCCGCATCGGCGCAGCGCGCGCGCCGCGTTCTGGCGCACCCAGAAGGCCGAGTCACCGAGCGCCTCGGCCAAGCTGTCGATCGCCGCGCCGCGCGCGCAGCGCCCGAGCCGTTTGGCCGCGTGCGCCCGCACCCGCCAGTCGATGTCCCGCAGCCCGTGGAACAGCAGGTGCCGGCTCCAAACCGCGTCGACGTTGCCCGCCGCGTCGCAGGCGCCGATCCGCAGCTCGAAGTCGGGGGACTGCGCCGCGGCCTCGACACGCTTCCGAAAGCCGACCGCGCCGCGTCGCGTCGCCGTGATCAGCAGGCGACGCTGCACCCGCGAGCACACGAACGCGTCCCATCGCGCCAGCACCCGGCCCAGATCCTCGGTCGTGAGTTGCTCGAGCGCCATCGCCAGCGGCGCCTCCATGAGGGGGTTGTCGAGCTTCACTGCGGCCAGCAGGGTGACCACGTGGTCGGCCCGCCCCAGGCGCGCGAAGCTCTGCGCGGCCAGCACCCGGACCAGGGGCGCGTCCTTTGCCCGCTCCAGCAGCTCCGCGAACTCCGCCTCACTTGCCACCGGGCCCACCAGGCGCAGGGCCTTCACGCGCCGCCGCCACCGCCACGCGCGCAGCCCCCGCACCGCCTCGTGGGCGAAGCCGCAGGCCCGATGGAGCGCGACCAGCCGTCGCCTTCGCTGGCCGCCGCTGGTGACGATCTGCTCGAAGAGCAGCTCCCCGGCCACCCGGTGCGGGAGCCGCCGCACGCGCTCGACCAGCTCGCCCTCGGCGCGGTCGTCGCGCCCATCGCAGAGCGACGCGCCGATGACCTCACCCACCCTCAGCCGCGTCCGCTGCGCGCGCCGCTGCCACCACGTGTGAACCGCCATCACCGCCACCAGCACCGCGAGCATCGCCACCTCCACGCACACCAGCGTCCACAGCAGCCCGCCCACGCCCTGGCCCCAGCCGATCGTCCACATGGTCCTTCTCCCGTGTGAGGGTTCCGCGCCGCGCGCCCCTTCGGCGACCAGCGGCCAGCACCGTCAGCAGCATCAGCAGGCCCAGGTCCGGCGCCTCGTCGGCGGCCGCCCCGCACGCACAGCTCGGCTCCTCGTCCACCAACGGGATGCCGGGCGCGCCCCCGCCCGGATCGCCGGCGCAGTCGCCGGTCAGCGCGCAGTCCGACGCCGAGGGCGGCGGGCACCCCTCTCCACCGCAGACCTGACGCTCCGCGCGCGCCTCGACCATCAACACCGGCGTCGCGCGGCCCGTGTCCTCCCACAGCCGCCAAAGGGTCTGCCCGGCGTCGTTGGTGTGATTGAAGTTACGGAGGAAGATCACATAGTCACGCGTGGTCGTCTGGTACCACAGCCGCGCGGTGAGGGTGACGCGCTCGGCGCCCGCCGGCGGCGGGGGGGCGTCGTAGGGTGCCTCGTCCCAGTTGCGCCAGGCGCCGTCGTCGCCCTGGTAGGTGCGCCGCACCGGCAGGAGCGCCGGGTCGTCGCTCTGGAAGCCCTCGGGCGGGATGCGCGTGTCCTGCACCACCGTGTCGTTCTGCAGGAAGTGGAAGGTCGGCCCGACCCCCACCTGACCCAACTCCATCTGATAGGTCCGAAGCTGCCCGTCCGCGGGCAGATCGGCCTCGGCCAGGTCATACACGCCCGACGCGAAGTAGGGCTCCGCGTCCTCGTCGTCGAGGCCGCCCGACCGCGCCGTCACCTCGAGCCACATCCGCCGCCCGTCGGGGTAGCCGGTCGGCAGCTTGTGACCCGTCAGGTTCTCGACGCGCACCCGCAGCGCCAGCGGAGCGTCAGCGGACACCGCCTCGGGCGCCATGATCGACACCTTCGCCGACTGTTCCTGCAGCATCTCGAGCGCCCGCGCGCTCGCCTCGTCGTAGGACGCGCTCAGCGCTGGGTTGAGCGTCGCGAGGACCTGCGGCATCCAGACGCTGCCGCCCGCCAGATCGTGCCGCGACACGTCCTCGCGCAGCGGCCCCACCCCATCGCCGCTCGCCGCCCCCGGCGCCCGCGGCATGTGGCAGGACTGGCAGCTCTCGCCGCGCCGCGCGAAGGCGCTCGCGGCCCACTCCTCGTAGGTCCGCTGCTCGGGCAGCGCGGGCCCCAGCCGGTCACCACCGGGACCGAAGTGACCCGACACGGGGCTCGAGACGCTGTGACACGGCGCGCACGACTCACTGCTCCTGACATAGTCCGACGGCGCCGTCTCGTGCCGCGCCTGCGAGTCCTCGCGCCGGCCCTGATAGGTGATGTCGTCGCGCAGGTAGAACTGCCCCATGCCCACCAGCGGGCCGGGCGGATCGCCGTCGGCCCCCGGGTCGAGCCGATGGCAGAAGGCGCAGGTGATCCCCTCGCGATCCGCGGGCAGCAGCGCCGCCCCGTCGGCCGGCAGCGAGCGCCCGCTCAGCCAGCCCACCGGCGCGTGGCAGCGCAGGCACAGGCTGCCGGCGTCCTCGACGTCCTCGTTGGCGATGGCCAGCGCCGCCAGGAAGAGCGGATCGCTATACGCGTTGGCCATCATCGAGCCGACCCAGGTGTCGTTGGGCAACACCGTGGGCTCCGCGCCGTGGTCGTGATCGTGGCCGTCGGCGTGGTCGTGGTCGGCGGCCTGCGCGTCGGGGGGGTCGGCCGCGGGCCCGCCGTCGGGCGAGGCCGCGGACTCGGGCGCCGGTCCGTTGCCGAGGCCACCATGGCTATGACCACCCTCGCTGCCATGACAGTGGGAGCAGTGCCCGACCTCTGCCAGGGCCTCCTCGAGCTCGCCCGGCTGGGTCCCCGGCAGGACGAAGGGTTCCTCGTGCTCGGAGAACAACACGACGATGCGCGCCGACGCCTGCACCTGGGCCCCCTCGGCGTCGGTCACCACCAGCCGCGCCGGGTAGTCGCCAGGGCCGAGGTAGGTGTGCTCGGCGCTCGGCCCCCCGGCGCTGTTGCCGTCGCCGAAGTCCCAGAACCACGTCACCGGGCCGCCCTCGGGGTCGTAGGACGCGCTGCCGTCGAAGGTGACCGTCAGCGGCGCGGCCCCCGCCAGCGGCCGAACGTCGAGCTCGACCACGGGCGGCTCGGTGAGGAAGGCGTAGCGCACCCGCCGCACCTTGCCGCCGCCGGGCTCGTTGCGCGTCAGCTGGACGAAGTACAGATCGCCGGACAGCGGATCCGTCACCAGGTCGACCACGTCGCCCGCGTTGGTCGCGAAGGGCTGGTACTCGCCGATCAGATCTCCGCCCGCGTCCACGGCGTACATGCGGATCACCTCGAGGCCGTAGTCCGCTTGCAGCAGGCGCCCCACGTACTCCTCCGGCCATCCGCCGCCCGCGTAGAACGTGGTGCCGGTCAGGGCGTGCGCGTCGGGTTGCACCCACACGGCCACCGGCGGCGCGTAGTCCACGGCCACCGACGAATCGAAGGGGTTGCGCCCTTGGTCCAGCAGCGTCGCGCAGTGAGGCGTCAGGTGGCTGATCGGGTCCAGCTCGTCGCCATCGGTGCAGGGCCAGCCGTGGTTCGATCCCCGCTCGCTCCGGTCGATCTCCTCGAAGATGCGGCCGCCCACGTCACCGCTGTAGATCTGCCCCGGCAGGCCCGACCCCGGCCGCACGGTCATCCGGTAGGGGTTGCGCAGCCCCATCGCCCACACCTTGGACCGCATGGCGTCCGGATCGCCGTTCCAGAAGGGGTTGTCGGGCAGGCCCTGACCGGTGATCGGATCGAGCCGGAGGATCTTGCCCGAGGCCACGTCGACGTGCTGAGAGCGCAGCGAGCCGATGTCGAAGCGGGCGTCGAAGCCGGGCTCACCGGGTCCGTGGCCGAAGCACGCCGGGTCGAGCCCGCCCAGGTCGAACACGTCGAAGTGCGCGCCGTCGCCGTTGCTCATCAGCAGCGATCCGTCGTTGCCGAAGCGCAGCGTCCCGATGGTGTGGGACGTGTGGCAGCTCGGAAAACCCGTCGACGGCGGATCCCCCAGGAGTACAACGCGGCTGCCCGGCAGGGGCTGCTGGCGGCCGGCCGCCGGATCGGCGGTCCAACGCTCGAGCCGGCTGTAGGTGCGCGTCCCGAACACGTCGTCCTCGGCGCGCTCCGGCGGATCGACCGTGTACAGCA
>CALBMW010000235.1 GCA_937896275.1 uncultured Myxococcales bacterium | reverse complement strand
TGCCTCGGTGGGCGCTGCCTCGGTGGGCGCTGCTGCGGTGGGCGATGCTGCGGTGGGCGCTACCGGCTTGGGCGCTGTCGCGGTCGTCGGCGCCTTCGCGACCGCCACCGCGGCTGCCGGCAACGGTGGCCCCACCACCTCGAGCGCCAGGGCGGCCGGCTCCGCCGCGACCACCGGCTCAGGCGTCGCCGCCCAGGCCGCAGCCACCGCATCACTGCGCGGCACCTGCGCCACCAGGGCGCCCCCCTCCACGCGCACCATGATGTTGCGCAGCATGGCGGCCGACATCGGCTTCGCCAGTCGCACCCGCACCACCGCGGCCGGGGCCCTGGTGCGCGAGGGGTGCACCAGCGTGCGCCTGATCATCGCGTCGTCGGTCTCGAGCCAGAACCGCCCGGTCTCGGCGCCGGTGATCCGCAACATCAGCACGGTCCCGTCGATGCTGGCCGACACGTCGGCCTCGGTGAGCGCCGGCTTGGCGCGCATCGAGAACTCCAGCGCGTCGGCGGTGCCGGCGAAGCCGACCGACGTCAGTGTCTTGACGGGCGGCGTTTCGGCGATGACGGCCGCGGGCGCGGCGGCGAGGAGGACCCCGACGACGCGAGCCAGGAACCGAGGCCGAACGGAACGCACGTGGTGCGAGCGCATGTCTCCCCCTTCGCCACGCGGCCTGCGCGCGGCGTCAGCTGCAGAGGCCCGAGCTTCTGCCTGAATCTCTTCGTCGGAGGGGCGCTAGTCGCGCAGTCGCTGAACCCGCTCGAGCGGTGAGACGACCTCGGTGAGCCGGACGCCGAACTTCTCGTTGACGACCACGGCCTCGCCGCGAGCGATCACCTTCTCGTTGACCACGATGTCCAAGGACTCGCCAGCCAACTTGTTCAGCTCCACCACCGATCCGGTCGACATCGCCAACAGATCGCGGATGAGCATTCGGGTGCGGCCGAGAACCACGGCAAGCTCGAGTTCGACGTCGTAGAGGAACTCGATGTTTCTCGCCTTGTCGGTCATCACCACCCTCCGTCGGGGGAAAGGGAAAGCAACCAATGTGCCAACACGGCATCGGCGCGGTCGGCGGGGTGCCGATCCCGGGCGCCCCTCAACTGCCGGCCGAAGCGTCCTCGAGCGCTGGCGGCCCCTTCTTACGCGGCTTCGCGACCTGCATGTCGGTCACGACCTGCGCCGCGATGACCCCTGCCCGCTCGACAGGAACCACCCGAAACTTGGACGCGCCCTCGACCGTCAGCACGAGGGGCTCGGACTGGGGCTGGTCGAGCGTCAGAACATCGCCGGGTCGCATGCCGAGCAGGTCGCGCACCGTGATCTTCGAGGTGCCCAGTCGCACCTCGGCCTGCACCGGCACGTCGAGCAGGTGCTGGCCGATCTGCTCCAGCCAGCCCGAGTCCTCGTCCGTCGACTCGGCCTGGATGCCGCTCGACAGGAATTGCCGGATGGGCTCGATGGTGCTGTAGGGGATGACCACCTGAACGGTGCCGCGCAGGTTCTCCATCTCGAGCTCGAAGCTGGTCAGCACCACCACGTCGCTCGGTGGCACGACCGCCAGGAACTGTGGGTTGATCTCGGTGCGCAGGTACTCGCCGCGAATGGGATAGACCGGCTGCCAGGCCCGTTCGAGGTCCTCGAGGAGCAGGTTGACGACCTTCTTGATGATCATCACCTCGACGGCCGTGAAGTCCCGACCCTCGACCCGCTCCTGCGCGTTGGTGGCCCCCCCGAAGAAGTTGTTGAGGAAGGCGAAGATCAGCTTGGCCTCGATCGCGACGATGCAGGAGCCGCGCAGCGGATGCAGGCGCACGATGTTCAGACAGCTCGGGATGGGGAGGTAGTTGAGGAACTCCCCGTACTTCATCAGGCTCGTGCTCTCGACCGAGACCTGCAGAATCTTGCGCAGGCTGTTCGACAGCGTGATGCGGAACTGCCGTGCGAAGCGGTCGTTGATGATGTCGAGGGTCGGCATCCGACCGCGGATGATGCGGTCCTGGCTGAGCAGATCGTATTTGACGGCGCCGGCGCCGCCCTCGCCCGCCACGACGCTGCCGCCGTGGGACTCGTCGGCCTCGACGTCGACCTTGCCCTCGTTGACCGCCGACAGCAGCGCGTCGATCTCGGTCTGCGACAGTATCTGCTCGGCCATGCGGCGTACTCTACTGCACGATCCACTCGTCGGGCCATACGCCCACGACGCGGCCCTTCGAGAGCGACGCGTTGACTCGGCGGATCATGGCCTTGCGCAGCGCCTCCATGCTCTCGGGGCCCTGCACGTCTGCGACCCGCTGACCGCTGAGCAGCATGGTGATCTGGTAGCGAATCTGGCTCATCCGCGGCTCGACCTCGGCCCGCGTGTCCTCGCTGTCGAGCTCGAGCTGCAGCTTGACCTTGAGGTACCGGTCGCCGGTCGGCTCGCGCAGGTTCACGACGAGCGGGCCGATCTCCATCATGGGGCCTGGCTCACCGGTCGGGCCTTGAGCGCGCGCCGCGGCCGTCTGGTCCATCTCGGCTTGCGCCATGCCCTCCTCGGGCGACATCGGCGCTTGACCCCCGCCGCCCAGGACCACGAACGCCGCGAGGCCGAGCAGGCCCAGCGTGTTCACGGCTCCCAGAATCAGCAGGATCTTGCCGCCACCACCTCCACCGCCTGCGGCTTTGGCCTCTGCGGGCTCTTCTTCTTCGGCCATGTTCACCTCTCGCCAGCCGCCGCCAGCCTAACAGCGCGCGGCACAATCGCCTACTGCCGTGTCGCCTCGGCGGCATCGCCGCAGAGCGGGCAGAACGAGCGAACGCCCGGCGTGGGTCGCGCCGGGCGTTCTCGAACACACTGGGTCTCTTCTCGAACACACTGGGTCTCTTCTCGAGCACACTGGTCTCGATTGAGACCCGCACACTTGGGTCTTTACTTGCGCTTCAAGGAAGCGGGGCCTGGGTCGGGCCCCGCCAGAAACCAGAACAGATCACCCGACGCCGATCTCACGACCGACGCCGAGCTTGCGATCGACGCCACACCCGGGGAGTGGGTCGCCCCCCGTCACTGGTGTGACGCTGGCCGTCAACGGCACGACGACGAACCAGCGGACCGCAATCTCATGGAGAACACTGGTGCAATCGCTAGGCATCCCTCCTTTGTTCTTCGCTTCGCACCGGACGCCGTTCCATCCCTGGACCGCCAGCCGACGGGCGCCCGACACCTCCTGCCTGATCCGGCATCCCGCCCTCCGTGGCGGGTAAGCCTGACCACCGGCCCCTCCGTGGACCAGCCAACAGGTGTCGGGCGACCATCGACCTCGAACCGCTCCTTGGTCGAGACCGCGATCGGACCGCCTTACGATCCGCCGCGAGCCGACTCGCCCGATGGCGTGGGAAGGGGGCAAGCCCCCCACCCGGAGAATTGTCTCTGTCTCTGTCACGCGGCCGACGCCGCGTCGTGACGCATCAGCGCATCAGCGCATCAGCGAACCAACTGGAAGACCTCCTGCAGCAGCCCATCAGCCGTCTGAATCGTCTTCGAGTTGGCCTGGAAAGCCCGCTGGTATGCGATCAGGCTGATGAACTCGTCGCTCAGCTCGACGTTGGACAGCTCGAGCGCGCCGCTGACCACCCCGCCGCGTCCACCGGTCTGGGCTGTGCCCGTCACGGCGACGCCGCTGCTGGCGGTCTCGACGAAGTTGTTGCCGCCGACCGCACCGAGGCTGGTCGGATCCTCGAAGCGCGCCAGGGCGACCTGGCCCAGGACGAGGGTTCGACCGTTGGTGAAGCCACCGGTCACGACGCCGTTCTCGTCCACGCCGATCTGCTCGAGCTGACCGGTACCGTAGCCGTCCTGCGTGATGAAGTTGGCGCTGCTCTCGGCGACCTGGTTCCACTGCGAGCTGCCCGCGCGACCCGTACCGCCGTCGTTCAGCGCGTCGCCGAAGTCGAAGGTGACCTGACCCTGGGCGGCGCCGATCCAGTCGATGACCACGGGCTGCGCGATGTTCTCGCTCACGAGCAGGCCGGCGTCATCGAACTCCAGCGTCCCGAGCGGCACCTGCACCGGCGTGCCGGCCACCCCCCCCGCGATCTCGCCGCCGTCGACCACGCCGTTCATCTCCCAGGTGCCCTGGGCGGTGTGCGTGCCGAACACGGTCACCTCGTGGCTGTTGCCCAGGCTGTCGTACATGACCACCGATGTCCGGAAGCTGCTCGTGTTCTCGGCATCGTTCGGGTCGAAGGCCTGGATCGGATCGTCGGGCCGCAGGTTGGCGTGCATCTCGATCTGCGAGGTCGCCCGCGGCTCGAGCTGGCGGCGCGTGACCCGTACGTCCTCCGGCACCGCGCTCAGGTTGCCCTGGCCATCGGCGTTGAAGCCCTGTACGCGCTGACCGCCCTGCGAGATCAGGAAGCCCTGCTCGTCGAAGCGGAAGGCCCCGTTACGGGTGTACTGGTTCTCACCGCCCTCGGCACCGTGCACGATGAAGAAGCCGTCGCCGCTGATCGCCATGTCGGTCGGTACGCCGGTGGTCTGGAAGCTGCCCTGGGTGAACAGCTTCTCAATCCTCTCGAGCGTCACACCCCGGCCGACCTGAGTGGGGCCCGAGCTGCCGACGATGAACTCGCTGATCAGATCCTCGAAGTGCGCGCGGGCCCCCTTGAAGCCCGTCGTGTTGCTGTTCGCGATGTTGTCCCCGACGACCCCGACGCCCACCGCCGCGGCGTGGAGCCCTGTGTTGCCCGAGTAGAGCGATCCCAACAAGCCTGACATACACTGCTCCTATGCCTACCGGCGCCGTCGTGGACGGCATCGGCGGGTAAGAGTGGCCTCGGTCGTTCGGCCACTCGAAACGGGCGCCCCGGCATGGGTCCGGCCCGCGAAATCTGAGTTGCACCCGGCGCTGAGTTGCCCCCTGCGCTGAGTTGCCGCCAGCGCTGAGTCGCACCCAGCACGATCCGCCTCGAAGCCCGGTCTGCCTCGAAGCACCCTTGTGTCGACCCTTCGGCCCGACACACCGTCAGTCCACCAGGACCGCCCGCTCAGTCCATCGAGCCTCTCGGTCCATCGAGACTCTCAGTCCATCAAGGCTCTCAGTCCATCAAGACTGCGCTGTCGATCTGCGTGAACACGTTCTCCTTCAGCTCGCTGCGCGCCACGGCCGTGATCACCGTGCGGTTCGGCACGCTCACCACGAAGGCCGCCTTCTCTCCGATCAGCAGGCCCTCGCGCCCCCCCTTGCTCGCGAGCAGGTCGATGGCCTGCCCGATCCGATCCAGCTCCACCGCGCCCAGCTCGATGCCACGGCTCGCGAGCCGTTGCTGGGCGTGGGCCGACACCTTCACGCTCCCGCCGACCTTGCCGGCCAGGATGTCGTCGAAGCTCGGCGCTCCGCTCGGCGATCCGGCGACCGGGTCGGCTCGGACCGGCGTCGACGTCGGATCGACGATCGATCGCGGCCCGGCGCGCGGCATGAACAGCTCGACGCGTGTCACGGCCAACTCCGTGTCACGAGGCCGCTCCGCGCCCTGTGGACGGTCCCCCGCATCCGCGGTTCCTCGTGCATCGATGGGACCTCGTGCGTCGATCGGTCCTGGTCCATCAATGCACCTCGCTGATATCGCTCAGCCGCAGCCGCGAGTCCCCGACCAGGAGCTCCGGATAGCCACGGTCGAAGCGCACGCCCGTCACCTGTCCGCGAACGAAGGTGTCCACCGGCTGGGGCCCCCCGTCTGCGTCCTCGGCGATGACCGACACGGAGTACTGGCCACGCTTGCGCTGCACCCCGTCGTCGCCCATGCCATCCCACGCGTAGCTCATGCCGCCCGCCTGGGCCGCGAGCTCGCGCTCGGCCACCAGCTCGCCGTTCTCGTCGTAGATCGAGATCGTGACGCGCTCGGCCTCATCGCCCGGCGTGAACTTGACCACCGCCGGCTCCTCGCCCAACTCCAGGCTGGTGCCCCGCGCGGTGACCTCGCGACCCACGAAGCGCAGGGCCTCCTGGCTGTTGTTGCTCAGCTGACCGATCGCCAGGCCCTGAACGCCGTCGTTCAGGTTCATCAGCTGCTCGAGCGTCGAGAACTGCGTGAGCTGCTGCATGTACTGATCGCTGTCCTGGGGCGACAGCGGATCCTGGTTGCTGATCTGGGCCACGAGCAGCTTGAGGAAGCTCTCCTTCTCCACCGCGATGTTGTCGGGCGGCTGATAGGCCCCGGTGCCAAGGCTGTCGGCGCGTCCTGCGCCACCGATCGCGTTCGTTGCCATCTACGCCTCCACGTCCACGCGACCTGCGTCCTGTCGGCCGACCGAGAGACGCCGGGGCCCCGCGCGGGGTCGGGTCGGCTCGTCGGTCGAAGCGATCTCGAACTCACCGTCGTCCTCTTGATCGGTGCGATCCTGTCGACCGCGCCGGGGGTCCGCACCGTCTTGGCGAACCTCGAGGTGACTGACTAGCACTCCCTGTGCCATGAGGTCGCGACGGAGCTGATCGAGCCCCTGACCCAGCAGCGCGTGGGTGCCGCCCTGCTCAGCGCTGAGAAACAGTCGCATCGCGCCGTTCTCGAGCTCCATGCGCACGCGCACGCGGCCCAACTCGGCCGGATGGA
>CALBMW010000234.1 GCA_937896275.1 uncultured Myxococcales bacterium | reverse complement strand
GCGCGTCGAGCGGTGCCGCGGTGCGGGACCGGAACGCGGCGCGCAGCACCTCGTGCAGCAGGGCGTTGCCATCGTCGGCGCGGACGTGCACCCCGCCGCCCGCCGCCGCGATCGCCTCGTGCTGGGGCAGCACGACACCGTCGAAGTCGCGGGTGACGCGGCGGTTGCGCCCGTAGCCCTTGGGCCGGGCCGAGAGCATGTGGAGTTGGCCGCCGGCGGCGCGGAAGTCCCGGGCCAGGTCGAGGCAGGCCTTGGCGAGCGGATCGTGGCTGCCGGCGTCGGACACGCCGATCACGAGCTTGATGGCGTCGGGGCGCCACGAGGCTTGCACGGCGGCCGAGAGACCTCCGCAGAGCCACTCGGGCAGATCGACGTCGCGGCGCGTGCTGGTGGCCTCGATGCCGGCGAGGAAGGCGCTCAGCTCGTGCTCATCGGCGGTCAGCGGGTGCGACTGGAGTCGGAGGTCGGGCGCCTCGCGCCGGTCGCGGAACACGACGACGCCCACGCGCGCGGTCGGGCTGACCACCCGCAGCGCGTCGATTGTCGCCCGTAGGTGCATTCGGGTGGCGTCGAGGCTGGCCCGCATCGATCGCGTACCGTCGATCACGAGCACCACGTCGACTGGGCTCGCGGTTCGGGGATCGAGATTCGACAGGGCCGTCCGCGCGGCGTCGCGCAGTCGTTGGTCGTCGGCGCGCAGGCTGTCGAGCTCCGCGGCGAGGGCGTCGGCGCGGTGCTCCGCCTCCACGCGGGTCCGAATGGCGTCCAGCCGCGACTGGTCGGTGGTGGTGGCGATGGCGCGCGCGTCGGCGAGGGCCTGCTCGGCCGCGAGCCGGCGGCCCTGCGCTGCGTTGCTGGCGCGCTGAGCCGCTGTGAGATCGGCGCCTCGCGCCAGCAGCGCGGCCTGGGCGCGGGCCTGGTCGTCGCGCGCCTTGCCGACGGTGCTCCGGATGTGGGTGACCGCGACCATGAACAGCAGCAACACGCATCCGAGGGCCGTCGTGAGGATGTCGGCCAGTGAGGTCCCGAAGGCCTCGTGCTGCGGGCGCGCGCGGCGCCTCACGCCTCGGGCTCGCGTACGAGGCGGACGGGGCGCTCTCCCTGTGCGCGCAGCGCCACGATCTCGTCGGCGATGACCGGCAGCCGCGCCTGCGTGACGGCGGCCGCGTCTGCGATGGTGCGCAGCGCCGCCAGGAGGCCCGGCGCGTCCCGCGCGTGGCTGACCAACGCGCCCAGCGCCTCGTCGACCCGCAGCAGGTTCTGCTCCAGGCGCCCCATGGCCTCCGCTTGACGCTCGATGGTCTCCTCGACCGGCGACTGCTGCGCCAGCCCGGCCAGATCGATGGTGCGCACCCAGCCGGCCGCGAAGGTCTGCTCGATCTGCTCGAGGAGGCGGCGGTCACGGTCCTCGAGGCCGACCTCGAGCAGCTTGAGCGGCACGACGAGCGACAACGCGAGCAGGGTCGTGTCGAAGGCGGTGGCCAGCCCCGCGACGGACGGGCCGAGCGCCGAGAGGTCGTCGCCGATCGACGCGATGACGGCGTCGAAGGACCCGATCGCTGCCGCCATGCCCACGACGGTGCCGAGGAAGCCGGAGAGCGGCAGCAGCCACATGCAGGCCGAGAACGCGCGGTAGTCGGCCTCGACGCGGTCGAAGGCGCGATCCATCTCGTGGCGGGCCACCTCGAGCACCTCGTCGCGCGCGGGCCGGTGACCGCGGAAATAGCTGACGATGCCGAGCAGGACCTGACCTGCGAGGCTGTCGCGGTGCCGCTGCAGTGATGCGATGAGCCCCGGCAGGTGCCGAGGCGTGAGCCGCTCCTCCCACAGATACTCGGCGCAGGCGCGCACCGCGCGGCGCTCACCGTGGTGCACGACCGCGCGGCGCAGGGCGTGACCCAGGCCCCAGAAGAAGAGCGCCAGGGTGACCGGCTGCGTCCAGCCCCGTAGGAAGAGGAGCTCGTGCAGACGATGCTCGGGAGACGCCAGCGCGTCGAGCAGCAGGTACGTCAGCGCGGTGCCCAGGACGGCGACCGCGAGCGGGAGCGCGCGGGTGACGCCATCCCATGCGCGGGGCGCGGCCATGGGCCGTACGGGATGAGTGCTCGCGGTGAAGTCCACGGCTGCTCCTTTGGATGCGTTGGCGCGGCGGGACGCGGAGACCCCGGAACCCTTCAACCGCGCCCCCGCGCCTCGACTTCCCCGCGGCGGGCCCACGCGAGCACCGCCGTGGCTCGGACGATTGCCGCTTGACGAAGGGCTGCCGCGCGGATAGTCGCATGCTGTTCCCGGACAGCACCGGGGCTCCACGGAGGAAACACGATGGGCCTGCTCTCCCGCTTCACGAAGAACGTCACCCCCCCGAAGAAGGCAACCGACGACTCGCTGCTCGTGCACGGCATGATGCTGATGTGCGGCGCCGACGGCTCCTTCGACCAGGAGGAGGTCGACACCGTTCAGGCGTACTTCTCCCAGCTCCCCGAGTTCGAGGGGAAGCACTTCGGCCAGGTCTACGAGGACGCGGTCAAGATCGTGCGCCGCTATCCCAGCCTCGCGGACTCGGTGAAGGCCCTCGGTGAGCTCTCGAGCCGCAACCTGAAGAACAAGTGCTACCTGCTCGCGGCCGACATCGCGATGTCGAGCGGCGACGTCGACGAGAACGAGGACAAGATGCTCGAGGCCATGCAGCGCGTCCTCGAGGTCAGCGACGACCTCGCCGAGAAGATCCTCGAGATCCTCTCGATCAAGTACACCAAGGGCTGAGCCCCTCTGCGGCGCGGTGCGCGAGCGCGCGTCGACCACGGGCGCGCCGCGCGGACCGAGGTCGCCTTCCGACGGCCGCTCCCGAGCCGTCCGCGGCGCCCTTTTGTGGGCGGGACCCCTTTCACGGCGCCACGCCACGCGCGGTGCCCGCCCGAGGAAGACTGGCCACGCACGTGTGGCCCCTGGATGGCCCTTGTCGGAGGAGACGATGCGCATCGACGCACGGAGCGTTCAGGCGCGGCGCGACCGAGAGCTTCGCGCCGAGCTCGATAGTGACTTCGGGGTTCGCAAGGCCATCGACCGCATCCGCACCCTGACGCACGGGCGCGGATACGGCTACCGCCGGCGGCTGCTCAGCCGAGCCCTGCGACTGACCCGCACCATGTCGCCCGAGGTCGCGGAGGTCGTCGCGGAGTGCACCCGCATGTTGGGGTACACGCACCCGGTCGAGGTCTACATCGTGCCGGAGCAGAACTTCAACGCGAGCTGCTTCCGCGAGGACCACGGCCCCACGGTCCTGACGCTCACGAGCCGCCTGCTCGAGGCCTTCACGCCGGCCGAGCTGCGCTTCGTGATCGGCCACGAGATGGGTCACGCCGCCCTGGATCACTACGGCATCCCCATGCCGGTCACGGCGACGCTGCAGGAGATGGGGATTCCCTTCGTGAGCCGGCCCAAGACGCTCCAACTCTATGCGTGGTGCCGCTGGGCCGAGGTCTCGGCGGATCGGGTGGGCCTGCTGTGCGCCGGCGACCCCGAGGCGGCGGCGAGCGGCTTCTTCAAGCTGGCCAGCGGCATGTCGAGCGATCGGGTTCGCCCCGACCTGCAGGCCTTCGCGCGGCAGGTCGAGGCCTTGGCGTCGGCGCCCGAGGCGCGGGAAGATCCGCGCGACGACGACGACACCCTCGACGCCTTCAGCACCCACCCCTACAACCCGGTGCGGGTGCGGGCGCTCTGGGCCTTCAGCCGCTCGACGCCCTACCTGCAGGCCATGGGTCACGGTCACGGCGAGGGCGGGCCGATGTCGCTCGACGACGTCGAGGCGATCGTCGAGCGGGACCTGCACCTGATGGAGCCGACTTACCTCCAAGAGCGCGGCGAGACCCCCGACCTGCTCCGCCGCCTGCTCTACACCGCCGGGATCGCGGTGGCCGCCGCCCACGGTGGCATCGAGCGCAGTGAAATCGAGGCCCTCAGCAAGCTGCTCGGCGCGGATCAGGCCCTGGTCCCGAGCGACGTGAACCGCACGCTCGCCGATCTGGACGGGCGCATCGAGGCGGCCAAAGAGACGCCCCTCGCGGCCCGCGCCCAGCTCGTCCAGCACCTCACGATCATCGCCTTCGCCGACGGCGCAGTGCAGGACGAGGAGTTGGCGTTGATGGAGAGCATCAGCCAGCGCCTCGGGGTCGATCCGCGCATCGTGCACCAGACCATCCACGGCGCGATGCACCCGCTCGACTGACGGTGGCCCCGTCGCGCGTGGGCCCGAGCCTGCCGTGGCCAGCATGCCCGCGGCGCCCCCGTGAGCGGGCCAGTCTCACGCCGTCAGCGCGCCCGTCTCACGCCGTCAGCGGGCCTGTCTCACGCCGTCAGCGGGCCTGTCTCACGCCGTCAGCGGACCTGTCTCACGCCGTCAGCGGACCTGTCTCACGCCGTCAGCGGGCCCGTCACGCTGTCAGCGGGCCCTGCGCAGCGTCGGGTGGGCGTCGGCGCCCGGGGCGCTCAGCGTGGCCGTCCGCAGGCCGTGAACCAACTCGATCGAGGGCCGGGCGTCTTCGATCCCATACCCGCCGCCCGCCAGCACGTCCTCGTAGACCCGCGTGTGCAGATCGTCGAAGCCGGTCGAGAAATCGAAGGCGTGGCCGTCCATCTCCAGCGCCCGAAAAGCATGCTTGCCAGCCGCGAGGTGCCCCGGCGGCAGATCGTGCACGTCCACCGAGAGGAACCAGCGCACGTCGGCGTGCTCCAACTCGAGCACGCCGCTCAGCCGATCCGCCTCGCGCAGGTGCACCTTGCTGCCGCGCGCTGGCCCGAAGAGCCAGAGGAGCAAGTCGAAGAAGTGGATGCCGATGTTCATGGCCAGCGTGCCCGACCGATCGGGGTCGCCCTTCCACGAGTGGTGGTACCAGGGCCCGCGGCGCGTGACGTAGGTGAGCTCGACGGCGATGCGCCCACGGTTCGGGTCCGCCTCCAGCGCCGCCTTGAGGCGGCGCGCCTCCTCGTGCAAGCGGAGTTGGAGCACCGTGTAGATCCGCCGCCCCGTCTCGCTCTCGATCTGGCCGAGTTGCTCGAGGTTCCAGGGGCTGATCACCAGCGGCTTCTCGCACAACGCGTGGGCGCCGACCCGCAGCGCCAGACGACAATGGGCGTCGTGCAGGTAGTTGGGCGAGCAGATGCTGATGAAGTCCACGCCCTCGCCCCGGCGCCGCACCTTCTCGAGGTGCCGGTCGAAGCGCTCGACCTCGGTGAAGAAGCGACACTCGGGGAAGTAGCGGTCGAGGACCCCCACCCCGTCGTAGGGATCGCAGGCCGCGACGAGCACGTTGCCGGTGTCGTGCACCGCCTTCATGTGCCGCGGCGCGACGAAACCGGCGGCGCCGAGCATGGCGAAACTCTTCATGGACTCTCTCCCAGACTCAGCCTCGTCGGAATCGGGGCCCCAGGGCTCCGATTCCCGGCATCATCGGCGGATTCGCCGGTGTTTGCCAATACCGCGCCCGGGCTGGCGCGCCCCCCGGAATCGTGCTTGAGTCGCGCTGTTCGGCCTGCCCCGGAATCCGCCGGCGGGCCGGTGCCATGAACCACTGACGAGGCGACGTGCGGCCGTGAAGCGGGTGCTCCTCGAGGCGCGGGACGAGGCCACGGCGCGGCTGGTGCTGCTCGACCTCGAGGCCGGGGCGCAGCGCGTCCTCCACGAGGGTCCGGGCGGCCACCCGCTCAACGCCTCTGCGCACCCCCACGGGCGCCTCGTCGCCTTCGATGCCTTCGACCCGTCCGCCCGGTCGGGCGGCGCCCGCACCCGCGTCCACCTCCTCGATCTCGAGGACGCTGCGACCTTCCCCGCCGCCTGGGGGGACGACCCGCGCTGGCAATCCCAGTCAGCTTGTTTCTCGCCCGACGGGCGCTCCCTCGCGCTCGAGGGCTACTTCGACGGCTCGCCCAGCGCCGACGTCTACCTGTGGGCCTTGGGCCGCGACGCCGACGGGTGGCGACAGCGGCTGATCGCGGGGGCGGGCAACGTCGATCGCCGCGGATGCCGGCGCCCCCTCTTCGCCGATCGCGGCGAGGCCGTGATCTTCCTGCGCCGCCCCGGGATCGCGCCGGCCTGGGAGCTGTCGCTCCTCGATCCCACGCGCCCCGGTGACTCGGCCGCCACGCTCGGCGATCGCGCGCCCTCGCGCACATCCCTCGCCTTGTCGACCCACGCCCGCCTTCACGTCGATCCACCGGTCGTCTTCTGCGGCGTCCGCCGGCGGATCTACGCGGTAGGCGAGGCCGAGGACGGCAAGGTCGCGCTGCGCTGGGTCACCTTCGACGGGCACGAGCCGCGCACGGCCTGGCGGCGCCACGCCGCCATTGACGCCATCGGCGTCGCGGTGGACGGGACCGCAGCCTTTTACGCCGCGGACGACCGCATCTGGCGGGTCGACGCCGACGACGCGGCGATCTCGACCTTGGCCGTGGTGGCAGACGGCGCGCGGATCGCGGCGCTGTGCCCGACCCGTAACGCGTTGTGGTGGACCGAGCGCCGGCCCGATGGCGGGCGGCTGCAGCGATGGTCGCCCGACGGGGGCTCCGTCGAGACGATGCTCTTCATGGCCGCGACCCACCTCGGGCGCATCGTCGCGTTGCCCGCGCCACCCGCCTCGCCGATCGATCTCCCGGCCCCGCCCGAGCCGGCGCCGACGCCCGATCCCGAGGCTCAGCGCCGCGCCGCGCTGCTCGCCCGCGCCGGCGCCTTGGCGGC
>CALBMW010000233.1 GCA_937896275.1 uncultured Myxococcales bacterium | reverse complement strand
GGCCCCGGCGCGCCGCCCCCCGGACCCGGCGCCAACGCTCCCGGCGCCGCGCTGGGTGGGCCGCTCGATCCGGCGCTCCTGGCTCTGCGGCTCACGCCCCGCGACTCGGCCGACATCATCGCCTTCCTGGGCGGGCTGAGCGATCGCGGCGTCGACGTGCGCCAGCCCGCGTCGGTGCCCAGCGGCCTGCCCGTGGGCGGTCGCATCCGGTAGTCACCGCCGCATCCATCGAGCGCCCGACCCCGGGCGCTGACCCCGCCATCAGACGCTCGCGCCGCCCTCGAGCTGCGCCGCGCTCTCATCGGGCGCTGCCTCCCCTCACGCTCCCCTGCCGCGCGCCGGTCAACGCACGCCGGTGTAGCTCCGCCCCGTGAGGCGACGCCTCACGTCGTCAGACGGCGACGCACCTCGGCGCACCGGCTTGCGCTACAGTCCTCCGCACGCGGCGGGGCCTCCGCACGTGGGGGTGCCCGATGAGTCTCGTCGACTTCGTCTTCCTGGCGCTGGTGGGTGTGCCCGCGCTCGTGTGGCTGACGGCGCTGGCGGCGGTGCTCCGGATGATCAGGACGGTGCCCGTGCTGGCCGATCTCGCGCCCCCGCCGCCTTCGCGCTGGCCCTCGCTGACCCTCCTCAGCCCGGCCTGCGACGAGGCCGAGCACGTCGAGGCCTCTTTGCGCAGCGCGCTCAGGCAGGACTACCCCGAGCTTGGCGTGGTGGCCATCGACGATCGCTCGACCGATCGCACCGGCGCCATCCTCGACGCGCTCGCCGCCGAAGACCCGCGGCTGGTCGCGCTGCACGTGACGGCCTTGCCCGAGGGGTGGCTGGGCAAGCTCAATGCGTTGCGCGTCGGTGTGGAGCGCGCGACCGGCGACTGGTTGCTGTTCGCCGACGCCGACGTGCGTTTCGCGCCGGGCGTCCTGCGACGGGCAGTGGCCTGGGCCGAGCACGAGCGTCTCGATCTGCTGACGGCGCTCCCCGAGATCGACTCTGCGGGCCCCATCGCGGATGGCGTGTTCGGCGTCGCGGGCGTGGTGATGGCCCTGGTGGGGCGGCCCTGGGCGGTGCCCGATCCGCGCTCGCGGGTGGTGGCCGGGCTCGGCGCCTTCATCCTGGTGCGGCGCGCCGCCTTCGATCGCACCCCGGGCATGGCGTGGCTGCGGCTCGAGGTGGCCGACGACGTTGGGCTGGGGCTGCTGCTCAAGACACACGGGGGGCGGTGCGCCGTCGTCAACGGTCGGGGGTCCCTCGCCCTCGGCTGGTACGCGTCCTTTCCCGACATGGCGGCCAAGATGCAGAAGAACTGGTTCGGCATCGTGGGCCGCTTCTCGCTGCCGAGGCTGCTGGCGCTGTCGGCCGTGGTGGTCTGGTGGGCGCTGCCGCCGCTCGCCCTGGTCCTGCCGATCCGGACACCCGGCCTGGCGGGGCTGGCGTGGGTGGGCCCGGCCGCGCTCCTGGCCGCGACCTTCATCGCGGCCCGGTGGATGCGTCTCTCGCGCGCGGCGGGGCTGCTGCCCTGGGTGGGCCTGCTCGCCGTCTCGTGGATGATGCTGCGCTCGGGCGTCATCGGTTGGCGCACCGGCGGCATCACCTGGCGTGGCCGCCTGTATCCGAGCGCGATGCTCCGGGCGAGTCAGCGTGTGATCCTGTAGCGCGGCCGCGCCACCGAGCCGATCGACGCTCCCCCGATCCGGTCAGCGCTCCACCAACACAGCCTCGAGAGGCTTGCGCTCGAGGTCGGGCACCCGACAGCCAACGGCCGGGTAACCTACCGGAATCAAGACGAAAGCGCGCTCGTTCGCGGGCCGCTCCAGGATGCGTTCGAGGAAGCCCATGGGGCTCGGCGTGTGCGTCAGGGTGGCCAGCCCGCAGTGGTGCAAGGCCGTCAGCAGGACCCCCGTGGCGATGCCCACCGACTCCTTCACGTAATAGTGCTTCGCGTCGTTTGGCCCCCGAATCTGGGCGAAGACGATGACCAACGCCGGGGCGATCTCGAGGAACGGCTTGTCGGCGTCGGTGCCCAGCAGGCGCAGATCGTCGATCCACGCCTGCGGGGCGCGTCCGGCGTAGAAGGCACGCTCCTCCTCCTCTGCCGCCGCTCGGATCGCCGTCTTTGTGGCGGCATCGGTGACGAGCGCGAAGGTCCAGGGCTGCTTGTGTGCGCCCGACGGCGCCTGAGCGGCGGCCTCGATGCAACGGCGCACGACGTCGAGCGGGATGGGCTCGGGGCTGAAGTCGCGGACGGTGCGGCGCCGCGCGACCTCGTCGAAGAAGCTGTCGGCGCGGGCGCGCATCTCGGACACCGGACGCCGAGTGGCGGTCAGCGGCACCGTGGGCGGCGTGGGCGGGGGCTCGGGGTGCATGTTCCCTCTCGGTGGGCGGCGCTCAGCCCGGCGGCGCTCAGCCCGGCGACGCTCAGCCCGGCGGCGCGACCTGCTCGTGCACGACGGTGCCCAGGTCGAAGGGGCCAGCGACGACCTCGCGCCCCGACAGCAGGCTCATCCTCACCGCGATGGTGCCCGCACGGAACGCGAAGCGCACGAACTGCTCCAGCTCGACCACCTCGCCGTCGGCCCAACGCTTCATCGGATAGATCCCCGCGAGGGCCCGGCGGTCCCACCGCGCGAGGCGCTTCCCGGCCTCGTCGAAGACCTCGACGCGCCAGGAGAGCTCCGGTCGCGTGTCACCCTCGGCGCGGAACCAGGCCTGCACCTGGTGGACGATCTGGTCGCCGAAGCGTCGCTTCGAGAGGCGGCCGCCGAGCCACACGAGGCCTTCGTTGATGCGGACCGGCTCGTCGAGCGTCAGGGGCGGCGGCTCGGTGCTGACGCTGCGGGCGCGCAGGCGCTCGAGGGTCGCGTCCTGCTTGCGCTGCACCTCGTCCTCGAGATCGGCGATGAGGGTCCGGGCCGCCGCGGGGGGGCGGCCGGAGAGGTCCGTCCGCTCCTTGGGATCGGCCTTCAGGTCGTAGACGCGGACCCGGCGGCTCTGCAGGTCGCGCATGACCTTGTAGGGCCAGCGGACCACCGCGACCTCGCGGGCCCGCAGGGACTCGGGGTTGCGGACGCACTCGGTGAACACGGCGCGTGACCAGTCCGGCGGCTCGTCGCCGAACAGGGCGCCGATCTGGCTGCGGGCGCCGGTCGACGTGCCCGGCGCGAGGCCGGCCAGGTTGGCCAGGGTCGGCGCGAGGTCGGTGGTGCTCACGGGCGCCTCGACGCGCCGCGCGGGGGCGCCCGGTACGTGGATGAGCAAGGGCACGCGGACCGACTCGTCGAACAGCTGATGGCCGTGGTAGCTGCGTCCGTGGTCGCCGAACTCCTCGCCATGGTCCGAGGTGACGACGATGACCGTGCGATCAGAGAGACCCTTCTCCGCCAGCGAGGCCACCAGGCGTCCGATGGCCGCGTCGGTGGCCGCGATCTCGGAGTCGTAGCGATCGAGCGGGGCGCCGCCGAAGTCATGGTCCGGGTGCCGATGATAGGGCTCGTGGGGCTCGACGTAGTGCATCCAGAGCACCCACGGGGCGGCGTCAGCCTCCCGCGCGGAGCGGGCGAAGAGCGTCTCGG
Source organism: uncultured Myxococcales bacterium (assembly GCA_937896275.1). Taxonomy (GTDB): domain Bacteria; phylum Myxococcota_A; class Bradymonadia; order UBA7976; family UBA1532; genus JACKDN01. The sequence continues at coordinate 7,514 of CALBMW010000233.1, read as the reverse complement.
CGGCGGCGTCGAGGGCCTCGGTCGAGAAGGACTTGAGGCGCGCGCCGGGGACGTCGCCGTAGAGGTCGAAGCCGGCCTCGAGGCCGAACCACATGCCGTCGCGCTGCTGCGCGGGGAGCTGGGCCTCGGTGTACCAACCGGCGCGCTGCAGGCGCTGGAACACCGTGTCGTTGCTCGGGTCCAGGACGAGGTAGCCGCCGGCCCACTCCGCGTCCAGGTCGCCCAGGGCGCGGCCCGCGAACATGGTCGGGACCGAGTAGCGCGTGGCGTTGGCGGGCGCGTAGGCGCGGTCGAAGATCAGGCCGTTCTTCGCCAGGGCGTCCAGGTTGGGGGTCGTCGGGCGTTCGGCGCCGTAGAGGGACATGCGATCGGTGCGCAGGGCGTCGACGCTCAGGATGAGGAAGTTCCACTTCTGCGCGAAGGCCGGCGGCAGGGGCGTGAAGATCTCGACGCCGGCCTCGCGCGCCGCGGCGATCGAGCGGTCGCCGTCTATGCAGTCCTCGTCGACGCCGTTGGCGGGCAGGTCGAGGGCGCCGGGGTTGATGGTCGGATCCGCGTCGTCGCAGTCGCCGCCGGCGAGGAGCGGGCTGAAGCCGTCATCGTCCGCGTCGACGGCGCGCTGCACGGCCGCGACGAGGAGCGGCGTGGCGCCCTGTCCGTCGGCCAGCGCCGCGCGCGTGGCGGGTGAGGCGGTCCAGGCGGCCTGCCCGGTGAGCCCCAGCGCGAGGGCGAAGACGACAGCGGCCGCGGTGACGCGCCGGCCCGTGGCGCGCGGGACGAGCAGGCGGGCGAGCCCGGCGGCGAGGGCGAGGGCGACCAGGGCCAGCGGGGCCAGCGACAGATCCTTGGTGAGCGCGCGCCAGGGGGCCACCTGGGCGAGCAGGGGGAGGCCGAGGCCGAGCATGACCGCGACGACCGTCGCGCGAGCGCCGGGGGCGCGCTCGAGGCGGGTGAAGAGGACGGCCAGTGGTCCCCAGAGCGGGGTGAGCGCCACGACCAGGACCGGCAGTCCCAGGACCAGGATGGCCGCGACGGGGCCGAGGAGCGTGCGATCCTTCAGGCCGGCGCGGGCAAGGTCGAGCAGCACGGGCAGCGTGAGCGTCGCGAGCGTGAGCCCCAGCCCACCGAGGACGAGGCCGGCGAGGAGTCCAGCGCGCCGTGCCGGATCGCCCGCCGCCGCGCGCACGGCACGTCCGGCCCGCGTTCGGCTCAGCGCGTGCGCAGCGCGCCCCGATATCCACAACGCTGGGACGAGGAGCATCCAGAGACCGGTGGCCGCGAGGGGCAGGGCGGTGCCCACCTCGGTGGTGCTGCGCGCCAGCGCGAGGAGGCCCTCGACGCCCCCTGCCGCGAGCGCGCCGGTGACGGCCGCCTGCAGCCAAGGACGCCGGATGGTGGGATCGGTGGCCAAGGCGCCGGGACGATAGGGAGGCGCCGGGCGGCCGTCAAGGTGGGGGCGCAGGGGCCGCGCGCGCGGGCTGCCCTTGCCCCTCACCGGTCGATATGCTGCGCGCGCGGCGCGTGTGCCGCGTCGTCTGGAGATTCCCATGTTTCGCCGTGCAGCCCTGATGGCCCCGCTGATGATCTTCGCGCTCGCCTGTGACGACGACGGCGCCAGCCAGCCAGCCGAGGGACAGGACGGCGCCGTCGTGCAGGTCGACTCGACGGTCGTCGACGCCGCCTCGGGGGACGACGCCGCCGCGCCGGTCCCCGACGGTGCCGCGCCCGTCCCCGATGCCGGCTCCGAGGCCCCACCGGCCGACGGCCTGCCGCCCGCGCCCCCGGCTGGAGAGTTCGTGCAGGTCGATCCGGGCGGCGACACCCTCTGCAGCCGCGGCACGCCCTTCCACTTCTTCGCCCGCGGCGGTGATCCCAAGCGGCTGGTGGTCGACTTCGCCGGCGGCGGCGCGTGTTGGGACTCGCTGACGTGCTCAGCGGCGGGCGCCATCTTCAACGAGGAGGCGACGACGCTGCCGCAGGTGGAGGCGGCGGTGGACGGCGGCCTGTTGGGTGGTCTCTACGATCCCGCGGATCCTGCCAACCCCGTGGGGGACTGGACCTTCGTGCACGTGCCCTACTGCACGGGAGACCTGCACTGGGGCAACAAGGTCACCGACTACGGCAACGGCGTGGTCATCAACCACAAGGGGCTGGTGAACGCGAACGCCGCGCTCAACTGGGTCTACGCCCGCTATCCGGACGTCGAGGAGGTGCTGGTCACCGGCTGCAGCGCGGGCAGCTACGGCGCCATCGTGCACTCGGCGTTCATCGCGCGGCACTACCCCGAGGCGCGCCTGAGCGTGCTGGGTGACTCGGGCGCCGGCATCATCACCGACACCTGGTTCGAGGAGGCCCTGCCCAGCTGGGACGCGGCCGCCGGGCTGCCCGACTTCGTGGAGCGGCTGCAGGGCGATCTGCGGGACAAGACGCTGGTCGACGTGTACGCGGGCGTGGCCGAGACCTTCCCCCAGCATCGCTTCGCGCACTACACGTCGGCCTTCGACAAGGACCAGACCTTCTACTACACGGCCCTCGGCGGCGACGCCGCGGACTGGCCCCGACTGGCGCGGGAGCGCATGGACGACATTCGGGCGGCCGCCGAGAACTTCAGGTACTACCTCGCGCCGGGCCCGGTGCACTGCGTCATTCTCTATCCGTTCTATGGGTCCAGGGTGAGCGATGGGGTGGCGCTCAAAGACTGGGTGCACGATCTCGTGTTCGGGGACGCGCTCCCCGACGACGTCGCCTGTCAGGGCGAGGATTGCTTCGACGATGCGGTGTGCGACGCGTGCGCGGCGGGCGACACCGGGCTGCACTGTGGGTTCTGTCGGGGCTGGCCCGAGGACTATCGCGGGGAGTGAGGGCGGCGGCCGGGGGGCGGCTGGCGACGACCTCGAGCGGAGCGCGGGGTGCAGGGCCCCAGCGCGGCGAGTGGGCTCAGCTTGACGCCTGCTCGGCGCGGGTGCATCAAGATGGGACACCCGACGGAGGATCTGTGCACAGCGTTCGCATCGCGATGGACGGCCAGTCGCTCAGCGTGCCCGCGGGGACGCCCATCGAGGCGATCCTCGGGGCGGCGCGCGTGCACACCGAGCGCATCGTGGGGGCTCTGCTCGACAACCACCTGGTCAGCCTGTCGACGTCCGTGGACGGCGACGCTCGCCTGCGGCCCGTCATCGCAGGATCGGCCGAAGGCGAGCCCCTGATCCGTCGGGCCGCGTGCCTGGTGCTGCACGCGGCGGCCGCTCGACGCTACCCGCACCTGCGCATCGCGGTGGGTCAGTCGTTGCTCGGCGGCTACTTCTACGAGGTCAGCACCACCGACGGCGCGCCGCCGCCCCTCGAGACCTTGGCCGCCACCCTCACCGAGGACATCGAGGCGCTGTGCGCGGGGGCTCACCCGCTCGTGACCAGCACGATCCCGGTCGAGGCGGCCGCCTACGCGCTCACGGCCTTCAGCACCGCGCGCGAACGTCTGCTGCGCGCTTGGGTCGCGCCCCTGCTGTCGGTCATCCACCTCGGCACCCACACCGATCTGTCCCACGGCCCCTACCCGCCGAGCACCGCGGCCGCCAGCGGCGCGCACGTCATCGCCTATCCGCCCGGGCTGCTCCTGCTGTTCCCCGGGGCGAGCGCGCCGACGACCCCCGAGGCCGGGCGCCGCGTGTGGGAGGCCTATCGCGAGACGCGCGACTGGAATCGCACGGTCGGTGTCGCGTCGGTGGGCGATCTCAACATGGCGGCGCTCGAGGATCGCTTCGGCGAGACGGTCCGCGTGGCCGAGGCGCTGCACGAGAAGAAGATCGCCGAGATCGCCGACCGCGTGGCCAGTCGCCCCGAGCTTCGCTGCGTGTGCATCGCGGGCCCCTCGTCGTCGGGCAAGACCACCTTCGGGCAGCGCCTCTCGGTGCAGCTGCGGGTCAATGGCATCGAGCCGGTGGTGCTCAACCTGGACGACTACTACCGCGACCGCGCGGCGATGACGCCGGAGCCCGACGGCGAGCTCGACTTCGAGGCGGTCGACGCGCTCGATCTGCCGCTGCTGCGCGCGCAGCTCACCGCGCTGGCGGGCGGCGAGGCGGTGCTCGTGCCGCGCTTCGACTTCGTCGCCCAACGGCGGGCGGATCCCTCGGCGAGTCGCACCCTGCAGCTCGGCCCGGGGCGGGTGCTGCTGCTCGAGGGCATTCATGGTCTGAACCCCCACATCACCGACGCGCTGCCGGCGGCGATGACCTTCAAGGTCTTCGTCAGCGCGATGACCCAGCTGGTCGTGGACGAGCACACGCGCCTGACCACCACCGAGTCGCGCCTGCTGCGCCGCCTGGTGCGCGATCGGCGCTACCGCAACACGACCGCGGCCGACACGATCGCGCGTTGGCCGAGCGTGCGACGCGGCGAGGAGCGCCACATCTTCCCCTTTCAAGAGAGCGCCGACGTGGTCTTCAACTCGGCGCTGGTCTATGAGACCTCGGTGCTGCGCACCTTCGCCTGGCGCTTCCTGCTCGAGGTGCCCCGCACGCACCCGAGTCGTCAGGTGGCCTATCAGCTGCTCCGGCTGATCGAGATGTTCATCCCCGTGTTGCCCGACGACGTGCCGCCCACAAGCGTGCTGCGTGAGTTCATCGGCGGCAGCGCGTTCAGCTACTGACCCATGGGGATCGCCGCGCTCTCGCTGGTCGGGGGCCTCGGGGCTCGCCCGCCGACCGGGGGGGCACCGCGTCGAGCGAAGCGGCGCCTGAGACGGCGTCGCGGTCCTACTCGAAGGCGCCCTCGAAGGGCACGTGGGTGGGCAGCGTGTCGGGGGTAAAACCCAACAATTGCGCGATGATGGCGCGCGCCCCCTGGGCCTCGAAGCCGCCGACGGCGACGAGCGCCGAGACGACGCTGTCGATGTCGAGTTGTCCGCTCAGGGTGGGGGCGCCCCCGGCCGGCGCGCGCAGGACCATGGCGTCGACCACGATGCTGGCCAGCGGCGCGCCGTCGGCGCGATTGAAGATGGGCACCGTGACGCGGGTGGGCGCGGTCTCGAGGCCATCGGCGCTCGGCTCGGCGTCCAGGACCACCACGTGGGCCGGCGCGACGCGTCCGTCGGCGAGACCGCTGAAGCCCAGCCCGACGCGGCCAAGGTCGAGGGCGCCGAAGGCGAGACCGGGCAGAAGCTGCGTGATGAGCTGGACCGAGGCGGGCTCCACGACGCGGCCGGTGAGGCCGGTGTCGCGCTCGGCTTCGACCGCCAGCACGGTGATGCGCTGCTCGAAGTCATCGTCGGCGGTCACGGTGATCGTGTAGGCACCCGGCGCGGCATAGGCGTGCTCGACCGCCACGTCTTCGACGATCGTGCCGTCTCCCAGGTCAATGCGGACCCCCCTGAGATCGGCGTCCGTCACGCGGAGGCGCACTGGCGTGGCGATCTCCACCACAGCGTCCGCCAGATCCAGGCCGCCGGCCGGCGCCTCGAACACGGCCTGCGCCTGCGCATCGGGGCGGGTCCAGTAGTAGGCGTGGTGCGTCCGCGCCAGGTAGCGATAGGGGTAGATCGTCCAGTTGTCGTCCTCGTCCAGCGCCGGCCCGCCGCCCGTCGAGCGCTCGAGGGGGCGGTAGCGGTAGCCCTGCTCGCGCCGGCGAATCACGTCGAGCGCCTCGGCCGTGGTGCGCAGCGCGTCGGCGAAGAGCGCGCGGGCGGTCGCTTCGAGGCCCGGATCGCCGCTCAACCGCGACGCGCGGAGCCGCACCAGGCCGCCGTAGAGCTCCAGCGCGTGTCGCGCGCGCAGGTGGTTGACCTCGACGCCGTCCGCGATCTCGTCGAAGAAGGGACGCCCGCCTTGGGGCACGGCGTCACGAACCGCCGAGAGCCGCGCCAGGATCCGTGCGTTGTCGTCGCTCATGCGTCGCAGCGCCGGCTCGACGCGGGCCTGCCAGGCCTCGATCGCGGCCCGATCCCAGCGCATGATCTCCGGCGCCGCGGGCGGCAAGTCGTGGAAGTGGACGCCCACGGCCAGGGCGGCCTCGGTCTCGGGATCGCTGCCTACCAGATAGCGGAGGATGTCGCCGTAGATGACGTCCCGCTCCTGCGTGGCGACCAGATCCTCCATCGCCGCGCGCACCTGCGGGCCCGCGTCGCCCATGGGCCAAGTGATGTCGTCGAGGCAGTCGCCCCAGCGGAAGTGGGGATCGGCGGCCATGCGGTAACTGCAGTACTCGTTTTGCCAATAGCCCCACTCGTGGCCGGTGCCGAAGACGTGGTGCCCGATGAGGTTGCCGTCGGTGCGCATGAAGTCGATGAGGTCGAGGTCGCGGCTGCGCGCCTCGATGGCGATGGGCAGATAGAGCGGCACGGCGATGTCGAAGGTCAGCCACCAAGCGGACTCGGGGAAGTACCAGAGGGGCCGGTGGCGGTACTCCTGCACCATGAAGTCGTAGAGGAAGTGGAAGTCGCGGTTGCCGTAGACCGGCGCGGGGCGCTGCAGGTCGAAGAACATGAGCGTGTGTACGCGGACGCCCAGGTTGGGCGGGGCGAACTGGGGCAGGTCGTAGTAGCGGACGCCGTAGTGCTCGGTGGGCGGGCCTGCGGTGCCGTGGTTGATGCAGTTGACGAGGGTGTCGGGGTAGTTTTCGGCCATGTAGTCGGCGATGAAGGAGAGCTGGCGAACGATGTCGCGGTCGTCCAACTCCGTGAATTCGCTGGGGTTGAAGGTGAAGCCGAAGATGGCGGGCGTGGGATCGCCGGCCATGCGATCGTCGATGGCGGCGGCGATCTGATCCTCCTCGGAGCGGGGATCGTCGGGGTCGATGATGAAGCTCGCGCCCTGCTGCTGGTTGTGCAGGCTGAAGCCTGCCTGGCGGGGGAAGCCGCGCAACAGGCCGTAGTCCGCGAGGTCGGCGTCGCCCGTGCCCGTGAGGCCGGCGCTGGCGAAGTTCTTGATGCCCCAGTCGATGTAGCGGCGCACCTCGTCTTGGTAGCGCGCGTCGCCGCGGCGAATCGGGTCGCCCAACTCGAGGGGGTGGGTCAGGTGCAGGCTGACGCTGCGGTAGCGATAGGCGGGGGTGAAGCGGCGGTGGACCGGATCGGCGGGCCAGGCCGGTGCGGTGGGGACGTACTCCTGCTCGGGGTGGAAGAAGCGGACGCCGAGGCGGTAGAGCCAGTCGTAGGCGGCGTATTGGCGACCCAGCAGGCCGCCGCCGGCGAGCGTGACGCGACGGCCGCCCGCCTCGCACCAAGTCTCGTCGATGGACCACGTCTGGTCGCTGCCGCCGGCGATGGGGGCATCAACAAAGATGACGCGGCCCTCGCCCGGGACGCAGGCGTCGTCGACGGGTTCGTCGGCGGGGGCGGCGTCGAGGCCCATGCGGCCCAGATAGGTGACGACGTCGGTGGCGGTGATGCGGACGGCGTCGGGGGCGTCGGCGGGGACGCTGACGGACCATCGTGTCGCCGGGGGGGGCGGTCCGGCGTCGGGGGCGGGCGCGGCGTCCGGTGGGGGCGCGGCGTCGGGTGGGGGCGCGGCGTCGGGTGG
>CALBMW010000232.1 GCA_937896275.1 uncultured Myxococcales bacterium | reverse complement strand
GACGGCGCCACCGGCGGTCACGCCCCAGGCCGCGCCGCGCGCCGGCACCGGCTCGGCGATCGTCATGGGCGGCGGCACGGGCGGCTCGGGACCGAGGGCCGGTCTCAGATCGATCTCGACGCGCCGGTCGTCGCCGGCCCAGATCGTACGGATCTCGGGCGCGAAGCCCTCGGCCTCGATCTGCACCGAGTGGCGACCGGCGAAGACCCGCTGAGTGGCGCCAGGCCGGCCGTCGATGCGCACCGCACCCGCGGGCCGCGACTCGACCGCCAGGGTCACCGCGCACGCCTGCTCCAGGGTTCGCCGCCGGGCCAGCACGTCGTCGCGGTCGCGGCACACCGCGCAGCGGGCGAGGAACGCGTCGAAGGCCAGGCGCGCCCCGTGGCAGTCGGCTGGGCTGGCGGCCAACGCGATGCCCGCGTTCATCAGGTAGGTCTCGTTGGTCTCGTCGGGGGCCGCTTCGGCCGCCAGTCGAAACTCGGTCGCCGCCACGCAGCGATCCGCGGCGCGCGCCACGCCGAGCGCGTGGTGGGCTCGGCTGCGTCCCTCGGGGTCGACGGGGAGCGGCGCGGCGAGGTGGGCGTCCACCGCGAGGCGCTGGCCGGCCTCGACGCAGACGCTGAGGTAACGGGCGACGGCGCCCTCGCCCAGGCGCAGGTGCCAGGCGCCCGGCCATAGTCGCAGCGCCTTGCCGTCGCGCTCCGCCGGTCGAAAGGGGGACGGCTCACCGGGTGAGCTCGCCGCGGGCACCGGCCGGACCGCCACCGGCTCGGCGGATCCCGCGAGGTGGACGACCGCGCGGCACCGCTCCGCGAGGTCGTCACGCAGCCTGCCCGCTTCGGTGCGAGCCGGATCCTCGGCGGGCGCCGCCGCCAGCCAGGCCTCGAGGCGATCGCGCGCGTCCAGGCAGAAGGCAGGGCCCGCGGCCCGGTAGGATCGGGCCGCGTCCAGCTCGAGCACCCGCCGGGGGGCCAGGTCGAAGGCGTCGTCCTTGGCGACCGCCTGATCGATCGCGCGGGCCCGGTCGGCGGGCGAGCCGGGCGGGCTCTCACCGTCTTGGCGCGCCTCGGGCTCGGGTGCCTGCCGGCAGGAGGCCGCTGAGGCCATGCGTCGCTGGGCGGCCTCCATCGAGCGCGCGTCCTTCGGCACGGGCTGCGCGCTGAACATCCGAAACCGCTCCAAGGCCGGCGCGCACCGCTCGGCGAGATCGAAGGCCCGGGCCGCGAGAAAGAGGAACGACGGATCGGCCGTGGCGCGGTACTCGGCGTCCAGCCGGCGGGCATCGGCGAGGGACGCGCTCCGCAGACGGGCAAGGCGAGCCTCGACGTCGCGCCGCAGAGCGAGCGGCAGCAGCCCGACATCGACGCTGGAGAATCGCTCGATGGCGGCCTCGGCGCGATGCAGGGCGTCGAGCGTGCGCGCGACGTTGTAGTCCACGGCGGCGCGCTCCGACGCCGGGCGATGGTGACGGGCCAGCAGCGCGGCCAGCCGCTGGTAGTCATCGAGCGCGGCAGCGAAGTCGCCTTGGAGGAAGAGCGCCTGCGCCCGGTTCGTGAGCACGCGGGCCTCCGACGCCGGCCCGGCGGCGTGGGCGCCCGAGGCCATCAGCGCCAGCGCGACGCACGCGACGCGCATCGCGCACCCGGCACGCTCGCTGCGAAGGCGGCTCCGTCCACGGTCCGCATCATGGGCCGAGGGTGTGGCCCGGTTCAGCATCGCAACCTCCCGCGCACGGTTGTCGCATGGCCTCCGTCACTGCGGAGGGAGGAGCGCGGGTGCGCGAAGGGTGCGCAGCGGATGAACGGCTCGGTCGCCCTGGCCGAGGAGGCCGGTGAGGGCGTTGCGCTGCCCCGCGTGCGCGCACGCGTCCGATGAGCGTCCCGGCGCACGCTGTCCGCGCGACGGTCGCGTCCTGGTCACGGCGGCAACCTTGGTCAAGCACCCGGGCGACGCGATGCTGGGCACTGCGATCGACGATCGCTACCTGATCTACGACGTCATCGGCGCCGGCGGCATGGGCTCGGTCTACAAGGCCATCCAGCGGCCGCTGGGGCGCGTGGTGGCCGTCAAGACCATCCGCCCCAGGGTCCCCGCCTCGGGCGAAGCGGGGCAGATCGATCCCGAGCAGTCGGCCCGCTTCCTCCTCGAAGCCCGACTCCAGGCTCGCCTCGACAACCCTGGTCTGGTGGCCATCTTCGACTTCGGCACGACGGCCGAAGGGGTCCTGTACATGGTGCAGGCCTTCGTGGACGGTGCCTCGCTCCAGTCGATCATCGACAGCGACGGCGCGCTGAGCCCGGCGCGAGCGCTCGGCCTGGCGGCGCAGATCGCCGCGGCGCTCGCCTCGGCGCACGACGCGGGGCTGCTGCACCGCGACATCAAGCCGGCCAACGTGATGGTGCAGGACGATCGGCGCGGCGCGGAGTCGGTGCGCGTCATTGACTTCGGGATCGCCAAGGTGATCGACGAGGAGCGCGCCGCGATGAGCGTCGTGGCCGAGCACGAGACCCATGAAGGCACGCTGATTGGAACGCCCAGCTACATGGCGCCCGAGCAGCTTGGCGGTGCTGGGACCGTCGGCCCGCAGACCGACGTCTACGCGATCGGCGCGACGCTGTATCAGATGCTCACGGGCGAGCCCCCGTATAGAGGGGCCACCTTCCTGCAGATCGCGCTGAAGCAACTCCACAGCCCGGTGCCGACGCTTCCCGTCGGCGCGTTGACGGGGTTGCAACCGATCATCGAGCGGGCGATGGCGAAGGAACCCGCGGACCGGTGGGCGGATGGCGGCGCGATGGCCGCCGCGCTGCGCCAAGCCATCGAGGATCTCGAGCCGGGGTCGGCGACAGGCCACGCCCCAGGCGGTCGACTCGGCGCCGCGGCGCACGCCGCGCCCGATCCGTTTGCAGCGACCGGGGTGAACGAAGGGCCACTGGCCGAGCCGGAAGCCACACCTCCCAGCACGTCGCCGCTGACGCCCGCGCGGCAGGCGGTGATCAGACCGGCCCTCGTCGCGCTCGCAGGCGTGATGCTTCTGGGCGTGGGCTGGTGGGCGTGGCACCCGACCGGCGCGGGCAATGGGAGCGCCCTGGAGCCAGGCGCATCGTCGGCGCCCGACGCCTCAGTGTCGCTGGCGTCTCAGGTCGCAGTGCCCGACGCCGCAGGATCGCCGGCGCGCGATGCGACGGCCTCGGTGGCGACCGACGCGGCGCCCACACCCGAGGCCGCGCCGGTGTCCGACGCCGCGCCGCCCGAGCCCCCCGATGCGGCCGCCGCGCCCACCCGTCGGCCCAGAAGGCGCGGCAAGTCGTGGGCGACGCCCCTGCCCCCGTGATGCTGCCCCGTGACGTCCTGGGCAGGTTCCGAATCAAGGCGCGGGCGCGGGTCTGGGAGCGGGATCGGCGTCCAGCGTCTTCAGCCGGGTGCAGGCCACGTCGAGGCCACCTTTGCACGCGCGCTGGTACAACACGACCGCCCGGGTCGGATCGGCGGCGATGCCGTCGCCGCGGATGAGCATCAGGCCGAGGTTGGCGCAGGCGGGCAGGTCGTCGGCGCCGCAGAGGCGCTCGAGGGCGTCGGCGGCCGCTGGACGATCGCGCCCGCCACCCCGGAGGACGCGATCGGCCACGCGGCGACAGGCGGTGAGCACGTCGGCCCGGCACGCCTGGTCCTCGAGCTGCGCGGCCCGGACCGGATCGGGGGCCACGCCGGCCCCCTCCCGCAGCGCCGTGGCGAAGTTGGCGCACGCGGGGGCATCACCCGCCTCGCAGGCGTGGGCGAAGAGGGCCGCGGCGCGCGCCTCGTCGGGGGGCGCGCCATTCCCGACGGCGAGCATCGAGCCGAGGCGGTTGCAGGCCGGCGCGAACTCGAGCTCGCATCCGTGCGCCAGCGCGCCCGCCGCCTGGGCGGGGTCCCGCGGGACTTCGTCGCCCTCGTCCCGCATCAAGCCCAAGTTGAAGCAGGCCTCGCCGGAGCCCCGCAAGCAGAGGCTGTCGTAGAGCAACGCCAGGTTCTTGCACGCGAAGGGGGCGCGCTCGCGGCAGGCCACGCGCCAGACCTCCGGGTCTCGGCCCGGGTGCGCCTCGAGGCCCGGCGCCAGGAGGCAGAACGCCGCGACCCAGGCGCCGACGTGGGCGAGCATGCGCTTGCGCACCGCGACGTGGGCCCACAGGCGATCGAGGCGGCCCCGCTCGGCCACGCGGTCGAGCCAGGGGACCATCAGGTTCAGGACCGGGATCAGCAGGAGCTTGTCGAAGAAGGCCGGAAGGCCCGCGCCGCGGAACCCGATGTAGAAGCCCACGACGCTGGCGCCATAGAGCACGCCCGTGATGAGCTTGCCCGCGTCGCTTCGGGGCGTGGTCGCCGGATCGGTGACGAGCAGGAGCATTCCGAGGAAGACCGCGATGGGGATCGTGGTGTCCACGAACAGCCAAGCCCCCGTGACCGCATAGTAGATGGCGCCGAGCCCCCACACGGTGACCGCCGAGGCGAGCGTGATCAGCACCACCGGGTGCGTCGCGAGCACGATCAGCGAGAGCGCCGCGAGGGCGACGTACATGTAGGGCGGCGCGCCGAGGGCGATGGAGATGAGCTCGCCGTGGGTGTGTTGCCAGGTGCCGGTGAAGATGAGGCCCAGCGAGAAGATCGTCAGGGTGAGGCCCGACGGGTTGAAGATGTGGCGGCGCTCGCCCCCGCGCTCCCAGGTCACGTAGCCCTTGGCCAGGAATGCCACCGCGATCATCAGCAGCTGCAGCGGGAACAGCGCGTCTTCGAACCAGAGGAACAGGTTGACGCTGAGCGTGGGGGGGACCACCCCGAAGCCCGCGCGCCACTCGCCCCAGCGCGTCCAGCCGATGAGCATGTCGAGCAGGAAGGCGAAGAGCAGCTGCACGGCGATGAGCAGGAACTGGTCCGCGACGCGGGGCCAGAAGATGACCCAGTACGCGAAGAGGCCGATCTGAACGACGGCCTGCAGGTAGTGGTTGGCCCGCAGCCAGGGGGTGACGCGCAGCGCCCCCGCGCCGCGCTTCGCGACCAGGATCGCGCCCCACACCGCGAGCACGACGGCCGCGCCCAGCACGCCCGCGACGATGGCCGGCTCGCGGGCCAGTCGCGGCAGGGCGGCGCTGGCGGCGAAGACCGCGACGCCCCCGAAGAAGAGCGCAGGGCCGGCCGCTGGCCTCAACGCCGCGCCCCGGGGGCTCGATCCGTGCTACCACCTCGAGCGGGCTCGGAGGCTGGTCGGACGTGGCTGACCGACGGCGGGCGATGAGCGGAAGGGGTCCCGGCATGGAGCACCCGGAGACTGAGCACCCGGAGACTGAGCGCCCGGAGACTGAGCGCCCCGAAGACGTGGGCGTGGTCGTCTCGCGCGCGGACGGCGCGGTCGTCGCCCAGTCCGCCGCGGCGCGCGCGCTGCTCGGCCCCTCGGCGGGTCGCACGTGCTGGTCGCTGATGCTGCGGACCCCGGCGGCGCGCCGGCTGCCCTGTCAGGACGACTGCGTCGCGCGCCGACTGGCCGACGGCCGGCGTTCGGACAAGGCCTGCGCGATCTCGCTGCGCGGGCGGCGCTTCGAGCTGAGCTGCGTGCCGGTCGACGATCACGTGGTCACCATCCTGCGTCCAGAGCCGGGTCCGCTGCCCGAGCCGTGGGAGCACCTGACGCCCCGCGAGATCTCGGTCCTGCGGCTGATGGCCGACGGCCTGTCCACCGACCAGATCGCCGCGTCACTGGACATCAAGCCGGGCACGGTGCGGACCCACGTGGAGCATATGCGTGGCCGCCTCGGCTGCGCCACCCGCGCGGCGCTCGTCGCGAAGGGCTTCCGTCTCAAGTACCTGGGCTGACGCGCGCGCCGGGACCGTCGACCGCATGCGCGCTTCCTAGCCTGATTCGCCGCGTCGCGCATCCGTCATTTGACAGATGCCGGGCCCTGGGGGCGATCCCTAGCCTGGGCGGCCATGGTGCATCAACGGTGAACGTCCCGCAGTGAAACGACCGCTTTGCGTGCTCCTGCCCTTCGCGCTGCTCGGCTGCGCGGAGGAGCCGGCGCCTCGAGAGATCGATTCGGGCTTCGCGCGGTTCCGGGACGAGGTCGTGCCCGTGCTGGAGCGGCGCTGCGCGGCGGGCTGTCATGGCGTGCCGGACGACGCCTGGCCGCCCCAGGAGGAGGGTGAGGTCCGGGGCCTCCACTTCCCGGTCGACCTTGACGGCCACATCCCGGCGGGCCAACTCAGGGTGGCCTACGAGCGCGTCTGCGACCCGACGCATCGGATCGAGCCCGGCGCGGGGCCCGACTTCAGCCCGCTGCTCCGTCACCCCCTGGCGGACGACTGCGGCGGGCTCCCGCACGGCGGCTGGGACGTCTTCGCAGACGACGAGGATCCCGACTATCGCACGCTGCGCCGCTGGGTCGCCGCCGAGGCCGCCCGCTTGCCCGCCGACGCGCCCCCGCCCCCCGAGGAGGTCTTCTTCCGCGACAACGTGCTCGGCGTCATGGTGCGCAACGGCTGCTTCCTGCAGTCCTGCCATGGCCCCGACGCCTTCAACGATCTCAAGCTGATGCCGCCGCTGCCGCGCGCGGACGTGGCCCTCGATCCGCCCGCCGGCTTCTCGCCGCGCATGGTGCACCACGACCGGCTGCAGATGCTGGGCAAGAAGGCCCGCTTCGCCAACCTGGGCGGCGATCTGCGGCTGAGCCGCCTGCTGGTGAAGAACCTGCCGATCGGCGCGGGAGGCGTCCACCAGCGCGGGGGCAACGGCCAGTTCTTCTCGGGCGCGGACGACCCGGACGTGGTCGTCCTCCTCGACTGGCTGCGCCTGGAGCGTGACGCCCTGCGCGGGCGGCTCCACAGCGGAGGCCGCTCCGTGGGCGACGTCGGGGTCCTGCGAGGCATGGCCTTCGTGCGCCGGCCCGAGGCCGCCCGCCGCCGCTTCTTCGAGGTCGATCCCTATCAGCCGGGCGCCGAGCTCTGGATCGCCCCCGAGGGCGGCGCCCCCTTCCGCCTCGACCTCTTCGACGCCCCGGTCGACATTCAGGGCCTCGACGTGCGCTACGACGCCCGCGCGATCGTGTTCTCGGCCCGTCGCGGGGCCGACGACGTCTTCCGCCTCTACGAGGTCGAGCTCGACGACGCCCTGGCCGCCGGCGCCGTCCGCGTCCTCACCGAGGGTCCCCCGCGCGCTGCAGACGGCACGCCGGTCCACCACCTCGACCCGCTCTACATCCCGGGGCCACGCGACCCGGACGCGCTCGACGACGTCGCCATCGCCTACGCCTCCAACGCCGCCGGCGAGTGGGCGCTCTCGGCGCAGCACGGCCTGCTCGGCGAGCCCGACGGGGGCGATCCACTCACGGTCGTCGACGCCCAGCGCACCGAGGCGCCCGGCACCTTCACCGGGCGCCGCGTCGCCTTCGTGGACGGGCCGCTCACCGGCGAGCGCCGCCGAATCGTCGCCCACGAGGCCGACCCTCGGAGCGTCGTCGGCGCGCGTCTGTCCCTCGACCGGCCGCTCCCCGACGCGCCCGACCGCCGCTCGACCTACGTGATCGAGGTGCCCGAGCCCCTGTGGCGCCCGGCCTACGACATCTGGCGCGTCATGCCCGGCCAGCCGCAGACCGCGCGGCGCATGACACACACCAGCGCCCAGGAGCGTCGACCGACGCTGCGGAGCACCGGCGAGGTGATGTTCACCAGCGTCCGCAACGTGGGCGATCAGGGCGGCCGCCCGGTCTTCAACGGCGCCATCTTCCGCGTGATGGCCGGGGGCTTCGACTACCACATCCACGGCGGAAACCGCTCCCGCCACGCCCTCTACGCCGACGCGCGCGAGCTGCCCCAGGGCCTCGAGGTCCGCCTCGCGACCGACCCCCGCGGCTGGTGGGGCGGCGGCCTGCTCGTGCTCGCCGACCACGGCTTCGGCATCAACCTGGAGCCCGACAACCCGGTCGACCGCAACCCCTTCACCGAGGGCGACCTCAGCCACACGGCCACGCAGCGCTACCTGGCCGCGCAGCTCGCCCTGTCCCCCGAGATCGGCGCCCGCGCGGTCACCTCGGTGGGGCAGTCGCCGGGGGGCAGCTTCCGCGATCCCTACCCGCTGCCCGACGGGAGCGTCCTCGTGGCCCACGCCGCGCATGCGGTCGACCACCTCGACCCCACGCGCGCGCCGGACTGGGATCTCTACCGCCTCACCTTCCCCGACGGCCTGCAATCGCAAGACGGCCGCCACGCCGGGCCCATCGCGCTGCGGCGCCTGCCCGGCTCGACCGCCGGCGCCGCCGAGTACCTGCCGCGCCCGATCCTCGTGCGCCCGAAGGAGAAGGCTCACACCGAGCAGAAGTTTGCCTGGCGCGCCGACGGCCGGAAGCCCGAGGACGTCGACGGCGTCCTCCGCATGCCGGCGGGCACCCCGGCCGTGGTCGAGTGCTACGACTACCCGCTGCTCGAGTCCTTCCTGACCGACTTCGCGCCCCGCGGCGCGCGCACCCTGCGCCCCGACCTGGCCGGGGTCCGCGTGGTGGCCCAGCAACCGCCGGGTCGGGCCGATCTTCACCCCACGCCGGGCGCCCCCGATTCCTTCGCCACCCCGGTCGGCATTGGCGTCCACGCGCCCTCGCGGATCGTCGCCGAGGTCCCCCTCGAGCCGGACGGATCGTTCTACGTGGAGGTCCCCGCGGAGGTCCCGCTCAAGCTGCAGGGCCTCGACGCCGACGGCATGGCGCTGCACTCGATGAACCGCTGGTTCTACGTCCAGCCGGGCGAGAAGCTGACCTTCGCCATCCCGCGCTCGGTCTTCCCGCTACGCTGCGCCGGCTGCCACGGCGCCCTCACCGGCGACCGGACCGACGCCCTCGGCCCCCCCGACATCGTCACCTCGGCCTCGCGCGTCATGGCCACCTGGAACCCCGAGGCTCGCCGGCGCCGTCCGCCTCACCGCCAGGCCGCGGTGACCGTGGACTTCCGCCGCGACGTGCAGCCCATCCTCGACCGCGCCTGCGTGCGCTGTCACGACCGCGCGCCCTTGGACCTGCGGGGCGAGGCCACCGCGCTCTACACCGTGGCCTACGAGACGCTGCGCGCGCGCGACGACGACGGGGCCGAGCGCCACGTCGCGGCGCGGGAGGCCAGCGCGGCGCGCTCACCGCTGATCCGCAGGCTGCGGGGCGACGATGCGGGCGCCCGGCACCCGCCCGACGCGCCCCTGGCCCCGGCCGAGTTGCGCACGCTGGTCCGTTGGATCGATCTCGGCGCGACCTTCCTCGGGGCACGGCCATGAGGCTCGCCCCGGCGCTGACGCTGCTCGCGATCCCCGTCCTCCTCCTGGGCGATCTGGCCCTGGCCACCTCGACCGCCGCGCCGCCGTCGTGGCGTCGCACGCGCTTCTCGGCCCAGACGAGCCACGTTTGGCGCTACCGGGCGCCCTTCGAGCGCCGCGACCTTCGCCCGGTGCCCAACAACAACCCGCACCCCGAGCCGCAGCCCCACCGCGATCACCCGACCCGCGTCGCCCTCGACGCCGCGGGGGCGACGCTCTACGTGACGCTCCCCGGGACCGAGGGGGAGCCAGGGCGCCACGTGGCCGTCATCGACGTCGCCTCCTCGGAGGTCGTGGGGCGCATCGAGGTGGGCCTGAGGCCCTACGGCGTCTACGCCCACCCCGGCGGACGCTACCTGGTGGTCACCAACGAGCTGTCCAATTACGCCACGGTGATCGACGCGGGTCGACGCGCCAAGGTGGGTGAGATCCCGCTCGACTACTACGCCCAGGGGCTCGCCTTCTCCCCCGATGGCCGGCGCGCGTGGGTGGCCATCCGTGCCCTCGACCAGGTGGTGGCGGTCGATTTGACCACCGACGCCCGCGGCCTGCACGGCGGCGTGCGCGCGCTCGGGGGCTTCGATGACGAGGCCTTCTACGGCGGCGGTGATCCGGGGCCGGCGCTGGCCTTTGCCCTGCGCCGGCGCGGCTACGACGACGCCGAGATCGCCCGCGTCGGCCGCGAGACGGGCGGCATCGACGACCTGCTGCGCGCCCGGTGCGGCCGCTGCCACGCGGAGTCCGCGGGCCACTTCACCAGCGGCCCCGATCCGGTGGTGAACTTCCTGTCGGCCGTCGAGAACAGCGTCGGCGGTCAGCCGGACGCGAGCCCCCTCCTGCGCGCGGTGATCCCTGCCTCGGCCGGCGGCTTCGGCGATCAGCGCCTCGGCGTCGAGCACCACCCGGGCGGCGTCCTCTTCCGCCCCGGCGATCCGGCGCTCGATCGCATCGCCGCGTGGATCCGCGACGCCGACCGCGGCCCCGGCATCCCCGTGGGCAACCCCGGCGCCCACCCCAAGGATGTCGTGCTCTCGCCCGACGGGCGCCACCTGTTCGTGGGCAACACCGGCACCCAGGACGTGGCCATCGTCGACGTGGAGGCGGAGCACCAGGTCGGCGCGCTCTACCTGCAGAGCCTCGCCAACCACCTGGCGATCGTCCGCGACCCCGACGGCGAGCGCGACCTCCTAGTGGTGCTCACGCTGGGCGCGGGCTTCGGCGCGACCAAGGCCCGCGACCCCGACGGCGCCGAGACCTGGGACCGTGGCCACCCCGCCGCCCAGCTCGCGGTGCTGCGCGATCCGCGGACCACCGATCCGCTGCCGCCCGCCGAGCAGCCGGTCCTGGGCCCCTTCGACGCCGTCGATGGCACCTGGGCCTTCAAGATGCGCGACATCCAGAACGACGTGGTCGTCTTCGACCTGTCTCGGCTGGAGATCCCGGCGTGGCGCCCCGACCTGCGGCTGGACTACCTGGTGCGCGCGGCGACCTACGAGGCTCATCCCGAGTGGGTCCGCTACACGTCGGACACGGCCGAGGCCACGACCGGCGACGTCAAGGGCGACCTGCCGCCGATCCTGCAACGCGTCCCAGGCGCCTTCCCCGAGTGGGCGGCGGTCGCGGGCGACCACCTGTTTCTCGCGATGTCGGGCAGCTTCGAGCTGGTGGAGTGGGTCGCGCACCCGGACGCGGCCGATCCGGCGGACCGCCTCGAGCCGCTGCGGGTCTTCGAGGCCGGGCTGCGGCCCGTGGACGTCGCCGTCGGATCGCCGGGGACGCC
>CALBMW010000231.1 GCA_937896275.1 uncultured Myxococcales bacterium | reverse complement strand
ATCAACAGACCCATCAGCCCGACGTGCACCAACTCGCTGGCGATCTCGCCCACGACGTGGACGCCGAGCAGCTTCATGTCCGCGCGCCGATAGATCAGCTTCAGCAAGCCATCGTCCCCGATGATCGTGCCCCGGGGGTTCTCGTCGTAGCGCGCCCGACCGACCACGTAATCCACGCCCGCAGCCACCAACTGCTCCTCGGTGGCGCCGGCCATGGACGTCTCGGGGATGGTGTAGATGCCGAAGGGCAGCACCGGCGCGACGGCCTCCTTGTAGTCCAGGTGGAACGCATGAGCCATCGCCACGCGGGCCTGCTCCATCGACACCGAAGCCAAGGACGGGAAGCCGATCACGTCGCCCGCGGCATAGACGCCGGGAACGCTGGTCTGATAGGAGGCGTCGACCGTGATGCGTCCCCCGCCATCGGTCGCCACCCCAGCCGCCGGCAGATCGAGGGCGTCGACGTTACCGATGCGCCCCGCGGCGACGAGCACGGCGTCGGTCTCGATGATCCGATCGTCGTCCAGCGTCACCGTGACCACGGCGCCCGCGTCGCAGGCCTTGATACGCTGCGGTTGCAGGAAGGTCACGCCCAGCCCCTGCATGCCGCGCCTCAATCGATCGGCGATCTCGGCGTCGAGGAAGTCCATGAAGCCGGGGCGCCCGTCAACCAGCAGCACCTCGGTCCCCAAGGCTGCGAAAGTACAAGCGTATTCAGAGCCGATGACCCCCGCGCCCACGACCACCATGCGCTGCGGCACGAAGGTGAGGCCGAGCACCTCGTCCGAGTCCCACACCCGTGCGTCGACGAAGGGATACATGGCCGGGCGCCGCGGCGACGATCCGGTGGCGATCAGCACCACCGGCGCCTTCAACCGCACCGGCGTCGCCCCCACGACCTCGACCGTCCGGGCGTCGAGGAAGCGCGCCGTCCCATGAAAGACGTCGACGCCGTGCCGGTCGAGGTTCGACCGGATGCGATCCTGCTCGGTGCCGGTGACCTCGTGCTCGTGGTGCATCAGATCGGCGACGCGGGCGTCGCGCCCCAGCGAGAGATCGACGCCCACGAGGCGCCGCGAGCGAAAGCCGCTCAGCACCAGGGCCGTCTCACGCAGCGTCTTGCTCGGCAGCGTGCCGGTGTTGCAGGCCGCGCCGCCGTAGTGGCGTAGCCTCTCGATCAGCGCGACGCGCTTGCCGAAATAAGCGGCCTGGGCCGCGCCCTTCTCGCCCGCGGGCCCCGAGCCGATGACGATCAGGTCATATTCGTGCGTGTTCATGGGCGCATTCAGGCCACGGGCGGCGGCGGCGCGCAAGGCCTTGCGGCCCCGACCTGCTGCGGGGCGCGTGAGGCGCAGGCTCAGAGCGACGACTCAGAGTGCAAAATCCGCAGAGTGCAAAATCCGACCCTTCACGCACACCGGTCCTTTTCGTACTTTGCGGCGTTCCCGACCCGTACAGGTGCGGTCGAGCCCGCTGAGAGGTGCCCATGTTCAGATGCCCGACCCGCCGGGGCCGCCCGGCACGCCTGGGGACCGTGCTGCTGCCGCTGCTCCTGGTCGGCGCCGCGAGCACCGCCCGCGCCGCGCAGGTCGAGGCCAAGGCAGACGCGAAGGCCGCCCCCGCCTGGCGCGGCTCCCAGCTGATCTACCGCAACGCCGTCACCGCCGTGTCCCTCGACCAGAGCACCGATCTCACCTACGACCCGACCTACGAGATGACGCTCGCCCTGCAGCCGCGCTGGTATGTCTGGGACCAACTCTATGTGCGGGCCGGCGCCAGCCTCAGCCGCGAGCTGACCGAGAGCGACTGGACCACGCAGTCGGGCGAGTGGATCGTCGGCGACACCACGCTGGGCTTCGGCAGCAGCCAGCTCTGGAGGGTCCCGGTCGTCGAGACCGTGTTCACGGCCGATCTGGGCGTGCGCCTGCCCACCAGCAAGGCCTCCCGGGCGCGCACGCTCCTGCTCGCGGTGGAGCCGCGGGTCGGCGTCAGCCGCACCTTCGATGTCCTCGACGGCCTCACCGTCGCCTACGGCCTGGTGATCGCGCGCGACTTTCACGACTTCACGACGGGCGAGCTGACCGAGCCGCTGGTCCCCGGCTGCGTCGGCGGTGACACCGCCTGCGATCGATTCCGCAACAGCGGCGTGCGCAACACGCGCGCCCGCATGTCGAACAGCCTCTCGGTGAGCCTGGGCGTCCTCGACTGGCTGGCGGTCGGCGCCGGCGCCGGCATCCACACGCACTGGCTGCACGACACATCGCGCATCGAGGGTGCCAGCTTCGCCGTCGAGCCCGATACGTCGACCCGGCACTACCTCAACTACGATCTGGAAGCGACGTTCCTGCCCGTCGGCGGCTTCTCCATCGGGCTGGGGGCGAGCACCTTCAACCCTCAGCAGCAGGCCGACTCGAGCGATCAGGACGTCTTCTTCAACCGGTTTACGGAACTCTTCATCGACCTGCGGTTCGAAGCCGCGGGCCTCGCCAGTCTGGGTGACTGACCATGCACGCCCGCCGACCCTTCTCCGCCCTCTCCTGGGCTCCCGTCCTCTGCTGCGCCCTGTTCGGCGTCACGACAGTCACCGGCTGCGCCGAGGAGCGCGATCCCATCGACCGCGTCCAGCCGAACGGCATCTCCAAGTCGCTCTTCGAGGGTGACTGGTACTACGTCGCGACGGTCGTCGACGTCCCCTCCGCCAACGGGTTCACCTTCGTCGGTGACGCCGACTTCGGCGGCATGGAGAAGGTGCGCTTCGACATCCAGGAGGATTACCTCTATGTCCGGCGCATCGTCGAGACGGTCGAGGGGGGCGACGACAAAGACACCACCGGCGCCGACTACGAGGGCGAGGTCGTGGCCGCGTGGCCCATCACGTCGCACTTCGACATCACCAACGCCTACAACCCCACCACCGGCGAGCGCCTCAACATCCGCGAGGAGAACGCCAGCGATCGCCCGTGGTACGAGCGCGCCTACGTCCGCGTCGACTGGTCGGCCAACCCGATTCACGACTACCGGTTGTCGTGGAACCGCGAGACGGTGGACTCGGTCCCCTACTACGTGCAGGCCTTCGACGCGTCCGGCAAGCGCAACGACGACGCGCCCACCTTCGCCGAGGACCAGAGCTACTTCGACATCACCAACAAGGTGTTCGCGCAGGCGGGTACCTTCGAGTACCCCGGCTACGGCACCCTGCCCGTCTGCTATCTCTTCGGCGAAGAGACCACCGAGTGCGGTACCGGCGAGTACACGCTGCGGCACAGCTTCAACAAGATCGACCCCGACCACCAATACGAGGCCCGACCCTTCAAGGGCCCGGTCACCGACATGTTCGGCTTCTTCAGCTCGGACCGGCTGACCTACGATGGCCGCGAAGGCATCCGCGAGCAGGGCAAGAAGCGATACATCAACCGGCACAACCTGTGGGAGCGCTCCTTCGACGCCGACGGGGCGCCCATCGCCTACGCCGATCGCACGCCCAAGCCCGTCGTCTACCACGTCAACGGGGACTTCCCCGACTGGCTCAAGCCCATCGCGCGGGGCGTGGCCGATCAGTGGAACAGCGCCTTCGTGGACGTCATCCGCGCGCTCGGCAACGACTACGCCGGCCGCATGTTCATCCTGTGCGAGAACAACCCGATCCGCGACGACGACCCCGACGTGTGCGGGGTGCCGGGCGAGACGCCGCGCCTGGGCGACATTCGCTACTCGTTCATCGCCTACGTGCCCAAGTACATGAAGTACGGCCTGCTGGGCCTCGGGCCGAGCAACGTCGATCCCGAGACGGGCGAGATCTTCAGCGGCATGGCCTACATCTATCACCACAACAACCTCGCGGCCTATCGCGTGGTCGAGTTGGTGCAGTTGCTCAACGGCGACAAGGATCCCGGCGATTACATCGACGGTGTCGACCTGACGGACTGGCGCAACCGCGTCCAGGCGAGCCCCACGGGCGAGGTGGCCGCCCAGACCTACGACCTGAGCGACGCCGCGTACATGGTGGACAAGATCGTCAACGGTCCCGCCGCCGCCTACTGGGAGGGCCGGCGCTGGCAGCTCGACGAGGCCGACCTCGAGCAGGTCCGCGAGGTGGGCTTCGATCGCTGGATCGCGCCGCACCTCGAGGATCACTACCGGCGCGGCTTCAACAACGGCGAGCGCAATGCGCCCGACGCGCGGCTGCGCCAGATCAAGGACACCTACGTCGAGGATCTGCTCATCGACGACGAGCTGATCCGGGGCGCCGGCATGGATCCCAACATGCCCCATGACGACGCGATGCTGTCCCACCTGAGCGTGGCGCGCGGCGGGCTCGGCCAGGAGTGGAAGCAGCGGGCGCGCATGCGCGAGACGATCGCCGCGGCACAGAACAAGTTCCTGCCCGAGATGGCCGACGACGCGCTGATGGGGCTGGCCCGCGAGCTCAAGGGCAAGAGCGAGGACGAGGTCTTCCAACGCGCCCGCGAGGCCATCTACACCGCTGTGATGGCCCACGAGGTCGGCCACAGCCTGGGACTGGCCCACAACTTCGGCGGCAGCGACGACGCGATCAACTACTTCGACGACTACTGGAAGATTCGCGACGACGGGACGGTGGGGCCGCGGCTCACCGATCCCATCACGCCCGACGAGGTCAACGCCAACCTCTACAACTACGCCTACAGCTCGGTGATGGACTACGCCGGCCGGTACACCATCGACGGGGCGGGCATCGGCAAGTACGACCGCGCCGCGATGCTGTTCGGGTATGCGGACATGGTCGAGGTGTTCAAGGACACGGCCGGCGTTCCGACCACGCACTTCAAGGATTGGTACGAGCGCGACGGCGACGTGCTCACCTTCGGCGGCAGCCTGGGCATCGGCTCGGTGCACTACACCAGCTACTACAACCGGATGAAGGAGAAGCTGTACGACGCCGGCAACCGCATGCTGGTCAAGACCAGCGCGCTGTCCGACGACCTGTCGACGGCGACGGTCGGTGAGGAGACCCTCGTGCGGGTGCCCTACATCTACTGCAGCCACAGCCGCGCGGACCTCAGCGACAGCTGCCTCACGCGCGACTTCGGCGCCGACAGCGCCGAGCGTATGAAGAACATCCTCGACGAGCTGAGCACCTGGTACATCGAGCGCGCCTTCCCGCGCGGCATCGTCGGCAGCAATCACTTCAACTACGTCTCGCGCTGGTACGGTCGGATCTACGACCGCATGAAGAGCTGGAACGACCAGTACGGTCTGTTCACCGATCTGCTGCAGCGCTTCTTCACACCCCAGCAGCTCAACCAGTTCCTGACCGATCCGGTCAACGGCTGGGGCACGCGAACCTGGGCGGTGCAGAACGCGTTCAACTACCTCGTGCAGACCATCATGATGCCCAACGTGGGCGACTACGGCGGGCCCTTCACCGAGAGCGACGGCACGAGCAAGCTGGTGCAGGGCGTGGCCTTCGCGCCGGTGAAGCTGGGCGTCGACCAGGCGCGCTACTTCTCGACGAGTTGGGGCGACGGCGGCCGGCAGTGCGGCTACGAGTGGTTCGAGTGCCTGCACCACGTGGGCTTCTATCTCGACAAGATCATGGCGATCGAGGCGCTGTCGGACAGCACGACGAACTTCGTGGCGCGCAGCTCGCCCGAGGATCTGCGGCAGTGGGAGGTGGGCTACTACACGACCTTCCCGGAGCAAATCTCGACCATCAACGCGGCGCTGATGAACGGCGATTACAGCCGGGTGGGTCCCTACATCCAGCTCGGCGCCCTGAAGTTTCCCAACTACGCGGGGGCGATGACCGAGCAGCACGCGGCGCCGGTCGATCCCTATGCGACGTTCACCATCCAGCTCTACTGGCAGGTGCTGGGGCAGGCGCGCTTCCACGACACCTTCGATCAGACCTTCCGCGACGAGTCGCGGGTGTTCGTGGTGGGGACGGGCGACGCGCCCGAGCTGGGCGAGCGGGTCGTGACCTTCACCGATCCGGTCACCGGGCTGACCTATGGCGCGCTCCAGCTCGGCAACCGCAAGGGCGCAGGCGAGGCGGTGCTCGACCGCGCGAACCGGCTGCTGCAGCGCTCGAGCTACTGCGACGGCGGTCGCCTGACGGTGGACGCGCTCGACGACTGCGACCCCGCCACGCCGCGCAACCAGCGGGTGCGCAACGACCTGGACCTGCTCAACCACATCGAGCTGGTGAAGGTCATGACCGACCTCGCGCCGATGATGGATTACGGCGACCCCTACGCGCCCTGACCCGGCCAGCGCTCAGCTTTCAGCGCTCAGCCTTCAGCGCTCAGCTTTCAGCGCTCAGCTTTCAGCGCTCTGCTTTCAGCGCTCAGCTTTCAGCGCTCAGCTTTCAGCGCTCAGCTTTCAGCTTTCAGCTTTCAGCGCTCAGCTTTCCGCTTTCAGCGATCCGCCGTGACAAGGTCCCGGGCCGCCCTCGATTGGGGCGACGGTCGCCGATCTGACCCTCACCTCGGTCGAGCAGGGCCCTGAACACCGGGCCCTGAGCACCGGGCCCTCCAGCTGAAGTCCGGTGGCCAGACTCCGGACGCGCCCGCGCTGCAGCCCCCCGCGGGCGAGCCCGCCGCCAGCCTTACCCATCCCCTACCTCTAGCCTCCTCTTGCCCCTTCGCCTGCAGTTCCCAACGAGATGGCTATCACCGGGGTCGCCCCGGCCTCGCTCCACGAGAATCGGCTTGCCTACGAGCAGTCAACCGTGGTCAGGTCCTGAGCGGGGAGCCTACTCGGGCGTCCTGGGGGAGACACATGACGCGTTTTCGCGCGCTGCGAGGGGCAGCGGGTGAGGACCGATCGGGGCGGCATCGGGCAGCCTCACGGCCGTCGCAGGCTTCGGACGGATGGACCCATAACGCGACACTCTATGTCGTGCGCGCCTTGGTCGCCGGCGTTGCGCTGAGCGCGCTGCTGGCGCTGGCCCCGCGCGCTGCGCGAGCCTCACCGCCGCCTCGCTTCGCCATCGTGCGCACCGGGCAGGCGTTCTTCGAAGCCGGCCCCATCGACAGGCTCAGCCTGACCGACGTCGGCGGCGCCCCCGACTACCGCGGGGCGTACCGGTGCGACGTCCTGAGCCTGTTCGGCGCCTATCTGTTCCGCACCGACTGTACGCCGGTCATCGTCTTCCACGACGGCGGCGGCCAGTTTCACTTCGACGACGGCCCCGCGGCACAGACGCGGGTGGGTTCGCAGTACGCTCTGAGCGACGCCCCGCTCGACTTCTGGCCAGCGCACGGACGCTGGCTGTTCCTGGGTGTGTTCGTGCTGGCCCTGGTGTGGACGGCGATAAGCGCACACCTGCGCGGCGGTGGCCCACCGCCCCATCGACCCTGACCCCTCCGATCTCCGATGGACCCCGACAGCGAGGCTCACTGCGCCGGGGCGCGCCGAACGGTCGGCGGTGCCCCGGAGCACCTCTCGCCGTCGGGCACGCTCCCGTGACGCGGCGGTCCGCGCGACGGTCTATCTCGGCGCGCGGCCGGCGCGCAGCAGGCGTCGCACCTCGTCGAGCTCGCCGCGCACGCGCACGGGGGCGTTGGCGAAGGTCGAGCGCAAGCCCGCGAGCGTGCCCTGGTGGTAGTGCACGACGACGTCGGGATCCTTGAGCAGATGCCCGGTGAGCACACCCACCACGTGGGCGTCGGGTGCGATGACCCCCTCGGCCACGAGGCGCTTCAGGCCGGCCACCGTGGCGCAGCTCGCCGGCTCGGCGCCTATGCCCGCCGCGTCGACCTGCGCCTTCGCGTCCACGATGGCCTGATCGTCCACCTCGGTCACCACGCCATCGGTCTCGGC
Source organism: uncultured Myxococcales bacterium (assembly GCA_937896275.1). Classification (GTDB taxonomy): domain Bacteria; phylum Myxococcota_A; class Bradymonadia; order UBA7976; family UBA1532; genus JACKDN01. Next base: position 1,696 of record CALBMW010000231.1, on the reverse strand, counting down.
CAGCCCCCGGAGGCACTTGCGCCATGACACCGGATCACCGATCTGGATGGCCGTCGCGATGGTCTGAGCCCTGACCGGCACCAGATCCCTCGCCGCCCGCCAAGCAGTGTACAGCGGGTTGGCGCCCGCAGCCTGCACGACGGCGATGCGGGGCAGCCGGTCGATCAGGCCCAGGGCGCGCAGCTCGCCCAAGCCCTTGGCGAGCGCCGAGCTGTTGCCCAGGTTGCCCCCCGGCAGGACGATCCAGTCGGGCGCGCGCCAGTCCAAGTCCTGCAGGATCTCGAAGCCGATCGCCTTCTGACCCTCGATGCGGAAGGGATTGATCGAGTTCAGCAGGTAGACGCCCTCGTCGTCGCAGACCGCCTGGACCAGCTTCATCGCGGCGTCGAAGTCACCCTCGATCTGCAGCGTGCGCGCGCCATAGGCCAGGGCCTGGCTGAGCTTGCCATAGGCGATCTTGCCCTCTGGGATGAAGACCAGCGCCTCGAGCCCGGCGGCGGCGGCGTAGGCGGCCATCGAGGCCGACGTGTTGCCGGTGCTGGCGCAGGCCACGCGCGTCATGCCCAGCTTGCGGGCCATGGTGACGCCGGCGGTCATGCCGCGATCCTTGAAGGATCCCGTGGGGTTCTCGCCCTCGTGCTTGAGGCTCAGCGCGTCGAGGCCGACGTAGGTCGCGACCCGCGGCGCGTCGTAGAGGCCCGTGTTGCCCTCGCGCCGGGTGGCCACGAACTCGGGCTCGACCGGGAGAATGAGCTCGCGATAGCGCCACACGCCCGAGCGATCCAGGGGCTGCTTGCTGCCCAGGCGGGCGTCGAGGAGGGCGCGACTCGGCGGGTCGGGGAAGGCGTGCACCACGTCGAGGGTGCCGCCGCAGTCACACCGAGAGCGCAGGGCCAAGCCGGGCCAGTCGCCGCCGCACTCGACGCACCTGAGGTGGAAGGGCGGATCGCTCGTCGGGGCGTCGTGGGCGGTGCTCATCGCAGCGTCATCCCTGGGCAGTCCATGGGTGAGATCAGGCCGACGGCGTCCAGCCCGACCGCGCCGAAGGCCGCCCGCATGGCTGCCTGCACCGCGGGCGCGTCGGCCGCGGCGGCGCAGACCGCGAAGATCGAGGGTCCGGCGCCGCAGATGCCCGCGCCGACCGCTCCGGCGTCCGTCGCGGCGGCCAACACGGCCGGGCCGCCCGGGATCAGCGCCGCCCGCGCCGGCGTGATGATCGGATCGGGGAGGGCGCGCCCCAACAGGGCCAGGTCGTTGCCGAAGCAGGCCGCCACCAGCGCTGCCAACTGGGCGGAATGACGCACCATTTGAGCCATGGGCACCTGCGCGGGCAGAGCCGCGCGGGCCTCGCGCGTGTGAAGCTCGAAGTCGGGCGTCACGATCACCAGCGTGGCGCCGCCCGGCGTGGGCAGCCGCACCAGGTCGAGCGGATCGAGCGATCGTACCAGCACCAGGCCGCCCAGCAGCGCGGGCGCCACGTTGTCGGCGTGGCGCCCCGAGACGGCGGCCTCGGCCTCGACGCAGGGGGCGATGAGATCGATGGGCTGCAGGCCACCGCCGAGCAGGGCGTTCACGGCGCCGGCCGCCGCCGCCGCGCTGGCCGCGGAGCTTCCCAGGCCCGATCCGATCGGCAGCCCCTTGTGAAGGTGCAACGCGACCCCGGCGGTGGCGGGGTCCAGGCCCAGCAGGCGAAGGG
>CALBMW010000230.1 GCA_937896275.1 uncultured Myxococcales bacterium | reverse complement strand
CGGCACAGGGTCCGGGGCCGCGTCCGGGGCCGCGTCCGGGGCCGCGTCCGGGGCGCCCCCCCCCCGAGTCTGCGTCGAGCGTGGAGCCGCCGTCACAAGCCAGCAAGCTCACCGCGATCAACCACCCCAACCGGCCCATCGACACCTCCCACTCCGCGGACGTCGGCCCCGCGAGACGCTGCCCCGAAGGACTCGACCCCGCAAGACGCAGCCCCAAGAGACTCGGCCCGCTGGGACTCCATCCAGCGTAACCCCGACCGCCGTCCGCGTCGCCGGGTGTTTCCGGCGCCACACACGACAGCCCCCTCGGGCGCGCCACGCCGCGCCGGAACACCCGACAACTGACTGATCTTGCTTGGCACTTCCGACGGCGGACGGCGGCGCCGATCGCGCGGGCACGGGGTCAGCCAGCGAAGCCGAGGGTGTGCCAGACACCTCGATCGGCGGGTCCGCGGCACGCATGCAAGCGACGCAAGGCCGGCACGGCGACGAAGCACGCGTTGGTGGCCGTGCCCTGTGCGTCCTCGGGGTAGCGGTTGACGCTCAGCACGCCGCGGCTGCGATCACCAAACAGGGCACGGACGTCGTCGACCGACACCTGATCGGCGCTCAACGCGGCCGCCAGGACTTCGAAGCGCTGGGCGCTGCTGTCGCTCGTCGGCTCACCCTGCATCGCGGCGTGCGCGTCCGAGATGCAGTGGTTCGTTCGGCAGATCGGGCCCCCCGCGGTGTCGCGCGCCACGCGGGCGCTGGGGCTGGCCTCCCACTCCACCTGCCGCTCAGCGTCCGCCATCCAGTAGGTGTGGGCGCCGGCCAGGGGCGCCGTGGCGAAGACCGCCTCTGCCTCGTCGACCGACGCGCAGCGCGCGAGGCGGTGCAGCACGCTCAGGTAGCCGGCGCCGGGGCGCGCGTCGCGGGTCTTGATGTTGGTGGTGCCCACGGCCAGCCCGCGCGCGTTGAAGCCCATCAGGGTCAGGCAGCCGACGCAGCTGACCGACCAGCTCTCAGGCCCCTCGTCCGGGCGCCGGTGGACGGCCACGACGAAGTCCACGTCCGTCGCGTTGAGATCCCAGGTCTGCCCGGCGATCGCGTGGCCGTCCGCGGCGCGCGCCGCCGGCACCAGCACCGCGCTGCAGCCCTCGGCGTCGGCCGGCGGCAGCGGGGCGTCGGGCAGCAGCGACACGTCGGGCAACAGCAGGACGTCGCGCAGATCGGTCATGTTGGTCGCGGTATAGAGGCGGGTCACGTCGACGCCGGCCCCCTCGGCGATGCCGCGGTGCTCGGCCATGCCGACGGCATCCCAGGCTTCGGCGATGCCCATGCTCTCGGCGCCCACCTCGAGCAGGCCGGAGGCACCGCTGGCGCGCCCGCGCTCCGTGCAATAGCCAGAGACGGCCGCGAAGCGCACGTCGAGGAAGGCCCGGATGCGGTCGCGCCAATGCTCGCCCTGGGCCCGGCCCATGGCGCGTGGGCTGCCGGAGACGAGCAGGCGCTCCAAGTCGTAGCGGGGCGTCGTGGTCGGATCGTTCATGAGGCTCCCGTCCGATGAGCTGCCCATGATGCCGGCGCCCCGCAGCAGGTCGCGGCGGCGGCCAGGGCGGCTGCGGCGTGGGTCTCGCCGCCGTGGCGGCCAAGAGGCGCCCGACGCGAGGCGATCACCATCACCCGGCAGACAATCGCCGGGCCCCCGCGTCGCGTCAAGGGACGGGGCACGGCGGCCGTGACTCGGCATCCCGCTGCGCACCCCGAGGGGCCGGGCGGCCCTGGGTCCGCGCGCCACAAACCCTTGCGCCCGGGCGCTCGTTGCGCGACCGTTCGGCCGTTCACCAGTGGGCAGCACTGCCCGGAGGCCGCCATGCTGTATCCCGACGCGACGCTCGAAGAGTCCCGCCAGATGAAGGGCCCGCTCGGCGCGGTCATGTTCGCGGTCTTGCGCGGCATGCGCGAGGGCGGCGCGACCGAGGACGAGCTGGGATCGACCGAGGCCCTCGCGAAGCGCACGTTCGCGGCCCTCAGCGAGCACGACTGCGACGTGCTGGTGGACGTGGTGCAGGCGCGCCTGGACGAGGCGCGCCAGCTCGGCTCGTGGGTCGAGTCGGAGAAGCTGGCCGCGCGCCTGACGATGGTCGAGGCGCACATCGTGCACGACGCGCTCGCCCAGCAAGGCATCGAGACGCAGATTCGGCACGAGCACCTGGCCGCGGGTGATTTTCCCAACCCGGGCACCGACGTCGAGCTGTGGGTGCGCGGGATCGACCTCGAGCGGGCCAGCGAGCTGCTGCAGGCCATCGACACGCAGAGCGCCGAGACGACCGCCTGCCCCGCGTGCGGGGCCGAGAACCCCGCGCACTTCGGCCAGTGTTGGAGCTGCAACGGGGCGCTCGATGCCGCGCCCGCGGCGCCCTCGGGAGAGGCCACCGACGAGTAGGCGCCCGGCGCCGCGCCGCCTCTGACCGCAGGTCGCGACGCGCGGCGGCGAGGACGACGGGCAGGGTCGAGGCCCCACCCGCGCCTCGCCGACGGGGCGGGACTCAGAACGTGTAGGTCGCCGACACCATCGTGAAGAGCTGGCTGTCGCCGCCGATGAAGTCGGGGCCCTGGGTCAGCCAGGCGTGGCTGAAGCTGCCGTCGATGGTGAGCTGGTCGACCACGACGCCGAGGCCGGCGTTCCAGCCGAAGCTGCCGTCCTGGTTGCCGAAGCGGCCGGACTGCTCGTTGCCGGGCTCGTCGCTCTGGCTGGTGAACGAGAAGAAGTACTCCATGCCGCTGCGGAAGATGAGCCAGTTGGTCAGCGAGGCCTCGAGCGACATGCGGGCGCCCGGGAGGACGAACTGGGTGTTGTTGACCTCGTCGTTGCTGCCCTCGCTGCTGGGATCGAAGCTGCTGTAGCCGAAGGCCAACGCCGCGTAGGCGGCCACGGTCGCGTTCATGCTCTCGAGGTGGTAGCGCGGGCCAAGGCCGCCCATCAGGCCGAAGTTGATGCGCGACGCGGTGTCGTTGGCCGGGCTGTTGGTCAGCGCCCAGTTGGCGAAGCCGAGCTGGCCGAGGTAGCCGAGGTCGATCTTGTCGCCCATCGGCGAGAAGCCGCGGATGAGGGTGGTCAGGCCGAACATCGTGCCCGAGAACTGGTCGCTGCCGCCCGCGACCGTGCCGCCGCTGGCCAGGAAGATGTCCGCGCTGGCGTCGAAGTCGCCCGACGTGAAGCCGCCCGTCAGCTTGAGCGTGAACTGGCTGTCGTTGTTCTCGCCGCCGCCGCCCGCAGGCTTGCTGTAGTTCTGGCCGTTGCCGATGCCCAGGCGGAAGCCCATGCTGCTGTCGCCACCCAGCGAGAAGGCGAGCAGCGCGTCGATGAGCGTCGAGGGCGCCACGAAGCTGCCGGCATAGGGGTTGGCGGGGACGCCGAGCTGGCCCAGCTCATAGTCGCGCTGGCTGGTCACCAAGGCGCCGAGCGTGTCCGCGCTGAGCATCGCCTGGGTGGCGTCCGCGCGGTTGATCAGCAGGCCAAAGCCGAAGTCGGGCTGCCCGAGCAGCAACATGCCGCTGCCATCGCCCGAGCCCGCGCCGTAATCGAAGTTGATCAGGTTGCGGTACTTGAGCAGCGCCTGCGGGAAGAAGAAGACGTCATCCTTGTCGAGGATGAGCAGGTTGTTGGCCAGGCCGGTCCGGCGCGCCGCCATGACGGGCGTGGCGAAGGTGGCCGCCGCGAGGGCGCAGACGGTGAGCGTCTTGATGCTGAGCTTCACAGGCAGACTCCGTGGGGTTTCCAGGTTGCGTCAGGCGTTGGTGAACGGGTGTCGGAACTCGAAGGAACGGATATCGGGACTCGCAAAGCCGTGGGCCGCGGCCCCCCCCTCGACGTGGTCGACGGACCGCGGGCATTGGCGCCCGTCTACCAATCAGCGAGCGCCTTCGCCAGCGTTTTCATCGCCCCGGCTGGCACCGCCCAGCCACGCGCCTCGACGGGCGGCGGTCGCGGCGTCGGCGGTCGGGTCGACCTCGAGCTCGAAGTGCTCGTCGAGCGGCGCGCCGAAGGTCACCGGCACCCGACGCAGGCGCTCCCGGCGCGCCACCAGCAACTCCGCGCGATCGCCGGGCCGGTACTGGCCACGCCGCTTCTCCCAGGTGCCCGGGGCGACGCGGTGCGCGTCCACGGCGAGCAGCTCGTCGCCGACGCTCAGCCCCGCGTCGTGCGCCGGCGTGCCCCGCATCACCACCTTGACCCGGTTGTGCGCGTCGAGATCGATGCCCAGCCAGCCCTTGGGCGGATCGGCGCCCTCCTTCGGCGCGCTGGGCGCCGCGAAGCGCAGGCCGAACTGGGCCAGCGCCTCGGCGTAGTCGACGTCGGCGAGGGGTTCGGCCGTGTGGCGCCGGAGCCAGGGGCCCAGCTCCACGCCGGCCACCGTCGAGGCGAGCGCCGCGAACTGCTCCGGCGTGTAGCCGTGGTCGCCGAAGCGCTGCCACGCCGCCCGCATCAGGTCGTCGAGCGTGACCTTGCCACCGCTGGCCCGGCGCACGCGCGCGTCGAGCAACCACGCGACCACCGCCCCGCCGACGTAATAGCTCACCGCGCTGTTGGCCGTGTTCTCGTCGGGCCGATAGAGCTTGATCCACGCGTCCTGGCTGGCCTGTTGCAGCGACTGCACCGCGCGCCCCGGCGTCTTCTGCAGCGACTGGATGTCTTTGGAGAGCGTCTCGAGGAACTGTTTGTCGGTCGTCAGCCCGGCCCGCCGCACCAACAGATCGTCGTAGTAGGCGGTGACGCCCTCCGCGATCCACAGGCTGCGCGTCGGGTTCTCGATCTCATAGTCGAAGGGCCCCAGCTCGGCGGGCCGCAGGCGCTTGACGTTCCACGCGTGGAAGTACTCGTGCGCCACCAGCGCGTACCAGGCTCGTCGGTCCTGGGGGTTGCGCCACGCGAAGCGGCTGGTCATCAGCGTGCTGGCGTCGCGGTGCTCCAGGCCACCCCCGGTCTCGGTGCACAGCAGCAAGAAGACATAGCGCGCGTCGCCGGCGGGCGTGCCCCAGAAGGCGATCTCGGCGTCGACGATGCGCTGCACGTCGCGCGCGGCGGCGTCGAGATCCCACAGGCCACCATCGCCGACGACGACGAATTCATGTTTCTTTCCAGCGACTTCGAAGCGACGAACGTCGGCCTTTCCCAACACGATGGGGCTGTCGACCAGCGCGTCGAAGTCGGGCGCCCGCAGGTGGCCGGGCTTGCCGTCGGGGTGGGGGTCGAGCGGCGTGTGCGGCGGACCCCAGCCCGGTGGCGCGTCGATCTGCAGGTCGAAGGGGCCCTGCCCGCTGGCCCGCGTCACGGGCACCAGGAAGGTGGGCGCCCCATTGAGCAGCGCGAAGTCCGCGTCCACGAAGTTGGTACGGACCGACATCTCGTGGCCATAGACGCGATAGCGGACCGTGATCCGGGTGGCGCCGCCGGTCTCGACCACCCACCGGTTCTTGGCGGTCTTCTCCGCGCGCAGGGGCCCGCCCCCTGTCACCTCGGCGCGCAGCCCCTCGACGTTGCGGCTGAACTCGCGGACCAGGTAGGAGCCGGGCGTCCACACCGGCATCATCAGCTCGAGCCGCGGCGCGCCGCCGGTGGGCAGCGTGGCCTCGACCTCGACGTAGTGGGTGTGCGGCGCGGGCAGCCGGAGCGCATAGCGCAGGGGCTCGGCCGCGCGGGCCATCGAGGCCGAGACGAGGAGCAGATGGAGGAGCAGGAGGGCGAAGCGCAAGGGGCCTCCCGGGGCGGTGAGAGGGGCCCACCCATACCAGACCGCGCCCGATCGCGACGACTCGTTTCCGACGGCCCGCGCGCGCCCCGTTGACCTGGGGAGAGGAGCAGGTACCCTGCCGGCTTCGCTTGGAGCCGCGGTGCGAACCCCGAACGTGGCGGAGCGATCTCGCGGGGAGGCTCTTGGGCCGAGGCCCGCTGCTGGAGGGCGCGATGAACGACTACCTGGTGCGAGGTCTGGCGCTCGGTGGGAGCGTCCGTGTGGTGGCGGTGCGCACCACGCAGACCGTCGAGGCCATCCGCGTGGCGCACGACGCCAGCCCCATCTCGGCGGTGGCCCTCGGGCGGGTCGCCACGGCGGCCCTGCTGCTCGGCGCCACCATCAAGGATCAACAGCAGATCGGCCTGCAGCTCAACGGCGACGGCCCCCTCGGCGAGGTCTACGCGATCGCCGACGCCAACGGCCATGTGCGCGCCACCTGCGGCGACTTTCGCGTCGAGACGCCCGAGACCGGGCCGCAGAAGTTGGCGCCCGCGATCGGGCTGGGGCGCCTCGCGGTCATCAAGCGGCTCCACGAGGGCGAGGCCTTCCGCGGCGTGGTGCCCCTGGTCGACGGCGAGGTCGCGAGCGATCTGGCGCTCTACTTTCACCAGAGCGAGCAGGTGCCCTCGGCCATCGGAGTGGGCGAGAAGCTGTCGGCCCAAGGCATCTCGGCGGCCGGCGGTTTTCTGGTGCAGGCCCTGCCGAACGTCGATCCCGAGACGCTCGCGCGCATCGAGCAGCGCGTCGAGACGCTGCCCTCGCTGGGCGAGCTGTTCGCCCTCGGCGTCACCCCCGAGGCGCTCCTCGATCGGCTGGTGGACGACGTCGAGATCCTGGCCCGCACCGAGGTGGGCTTCCACTGCCCGTGCACCCGCGAGCATTACGCGCGCCTGCTGTGCACCATCGGCGCGGCCGAGCTGCAGACGCTGACCGAGGAGCAGGAGATCACCGAGCTGACCTGCCACTTCTGCAGCGCGGTGTATCGCTTCGACCGCGAGCAGATCGGGGCCCTGCTCTATGGCGCGCGGATGTGGGACGAGGCCTCGTCGCACGAGCAGGGCGAGGGCGAGGCTGAGCCGGCGGGCGCGGACGGGCCCGGGGACGACGGCGGGACGGGCGAGGCGTGAGCGACGCACCGCGCCGCTTCGCGACCCGCGCGGCGCACGCCGGGCTGACCCCCGAGCCCACGACCGGGGCCGTGATCCCGCCGCTGCACCTGTCGACCACCTTCGAGCGCGACCCCGACGGCGACTACCCGCGCGGCTACGTCTACGGGCGCACCGACAACCCCAACCGTCGCGCCCTCGAGGCGGCGCTCACCGAGCTCGAGGGCGGCTCCGAGGCGATCGCTTTCACCTCGGGCATGGCCGCCACGGCGGCGGTGCTGCGGGCGCTCGATCCGGGCGACCACGTGGTGATCCCGACCGACGCCTACCACGGGCTGCGCGGCCTGCTGCGCGAGCGACTCGGCCCCGCCGGGCTGACGTGGGACGCCGTCGATCTCGCGGTGACGGGCTCCCTGGACGCGGCGCTGCGCCCCACCACGCGCCTGGTGTGGGTCGAGACGCCGTCGAACCCCCTGCTGCGGGTGACCGATCTCGCCGCCGTCTGCGCCCGCGCCCACGCGCACGGCGCGCGCGTGATCTGTGACAGCACCTGGGCCACCCCCGCGCTCCAGCGCCCGCTGGCGTTGGGCGCCGATCTGGTCCTGCACAGCACCACGAAGTTCCTCAACGGCCACGGCGACGTGCTGGGCGGGGCCGTCGTGGCCCAGGCCGAGCCCGGCCAGACGATCGTCGATCGCGTGCGGGCCGAGCAGCGGCTGGCCGGCGCTGTCCCTTCGCCCTTCGACTGTTGGCTCACCCTGCGGGGACTGCGCACGCTGGCCCTGCGCATGCGCGCCCACTGCGAGGGCGCGGCGCGGGTGGCGGCCTTCCTCGCGGCGCACCCGGCCATCGAGGCGGTCCACTACCCCGGGCTCCCGTCGGATCCGGGGCACGCCGTGGCGGCGCGACAGATGAGCGGCTTCGGCGGCATGGTCTCGGCGCGGGTGCGCGGCGGCGCTGCCGAGGCGATGGCGGTGGCCGCGCGGCTACGGGTGTTCAGGCGGGCGACCAGCCTCGGCGGGGTGGAGAGCCTGGTCGAGCACCGCGCGTCGATGGAGGGCCACGATACGGCCACTCCCTTGAACTTGCTGCGTTTTTCCGTGGGCATCGAAGATCCGGACGACCTGGTCGACGACCTCGGCGCGGCGCTGGCCCGCGTCGGCGGTTAGGCCGCCCGCGCCCAGGGCGAGCCCCGTCGACCGCGGAACGTGCCACGGGACGTGCCGTCTGCCTCGACACGCCGCCCCGCCCTGCCGCATTCTGCCGCCATGCCGATCATCCACCACCCCCACTCCTCCGTCGTCGACGCCGCGATCGACGCCCTGCCGGTCGGCGCCTGCGTGGCCACCGACGCGGACGGCACGCTGTGGGCCGGCGACGTCGGCGACGACACGGTCCGCTGGATCGGCGCCGAGGTCGAGCCGAGCTACGACGTCGCCGCCTACCTGCGCCGCATGGTCACCGACTACCACGGCGGCTGCCGTGAGGCGGCGACGGCGCTGCACCCCCACGCGCACCACGTCGACGCGCTGCGTCGCTTCCTGGCGACCCGAATCCGGCCGCGAGCCCATCTGGTGGCCGCGCTGCGCCGCGCCCTCGACCGTGGGGTCCACGTCTGGATCGTGAGCGCCTCGCCCGCGCTGAGCGCGCGGGTCGGCGCGACGCTGGTGGGGCTCGACGGCATCGGCGTGCTCGCCCTCGAGACCACCCCGGACGGTGTCATCGAGCCGGCGACGGTTGGCCCCGGCAAGGTGGCCGCCTGGCAGGCGCGCGGGCTCCCGCCCGTCAATCTGGCGCTGGGCGACTCGCGATGGGACGAGCCCCTGCTGGCGCACGCCCATGTGGGTTTCTGGCTCGACGAGCCGGACGCGATGCCATCGCCCGAGACCTGAAATCATTCGACGCATCAAGCCACTCGAGGCACTCAGTCGCTCGAGGCATGGACACACGGCGCTCGACGGGCGCTCGACTCGCGGGGGGAACATGACACGAATCACAGCCCTGGCGTTGCTGCTCGCGCCGAGCTTGGCGCACGCCATCGCGCCCGACCAAGTCGATGAGTTCGACGTGGACGCCGCCGGCTGGAACAGCGGCGGCGGCAACCCCAACCCGCCCGCGCGGGCCGCGACCGACGGCCCGGCCGGCGCCGACGATGGCTACCTGCTCGTCCAGGCGCGGGGCGGCGGGGGGGCGGGATCGAAGCTCGTCGCGCTCAACACCGAGCAATGGGCGGGCGACTACGCGGCGGCCGGCATCGCCGCGATCGAGATGGACCTGCGCAACGAGGGCGACGTCCCGCTGACGATCCGCCTGTCCTTTCGCACGGCGGCGGGTGAGCGCCTCGGACGACAGGGCGTGATGCTGCCCGCCCAGGGCGCCTGGCAGCACGCCGAGTTCGTGCTGGACCCCGCCGACTTCGGCGGCGCGGTGGGCGACGTCACGGAGCTGCGCATCCTGCACAACGCTCAGCCCTCGCTCCGTGGCGCGGCCGTGACCGGCGCGCTGGGGGTCGACAACGTGCACGCCGTGGCCGAGGTCGTGGTCGTGCCGGACGCGGCCGTCGAGCCGGAGGACGCCGGGCCGCCGGTCGACGCGGCGCCCCCGGTCGCGGACGCGGCG
>CALBMW010000229.1 GCA_937896275.1 uncultured Myxococcales bacterium | reverse complement strand
CTCGCGCGGCGGCCGCGGCGCCTCGGCGACGGTGCGCTACGGCCTCACCGCCACTGAGCCGGCCGAGAACCCCGACGCGCCCCACGATCCGCTGGACGCCGCCCCGCGGGTGCCCACCGCCCAGCGCTACGGCTCCCTCGCGTTCGGGGTGCGCTTCGGGGACACCGACAGCTACAGCTACGCCATCTCGACCGAGCGCGGACGCTCCCTGGGCCTGAGCCTGCGCCTGCGCCACCCGCTGCTCGGCGGCGAGGCCGAGGTGGCCGAGGTGTTCTACGACTACGCGGAGTACGTGCCCTTGTGGTGGCGGCACGTGCTGGCCCTGCGCCTCAACGGAGCCTTCGGGCGGGGCGACGACACGGTGCGCGCCTACTACGCCTTGGGGGCGGCGCCCGAGCGCAACGTGTTGCTCGACGCCCTCGACGCCATCGTCTTCGGCAGCACCTTCCTGCGCGGCTACCCCGCCGGCACGGTGAGCGGCGATCGGTACGTGCTGGCCACGGCCGAGTACCGCCTGCCCATCGCCGACGTCTTCGGCGGCCTCTCGACGGTGCCCTTCTTCATGCAGCGGCTGAAGCTGGCCATCTTCACCGACTGGGGCCAGGCGCGCACGAGCGCCCTGCGTGCCTGGCCGCGCGCCTTTCGCAAGAGCGTCGGCGCCGAGCTGGTGAGCCAGGCCACGCTGGGCTGGCACCTGCCGATGAGCGTGCGGCTCGGCTTCGCGCAGGGCCTCGACGATGACGGCGATGGCCAGCTCTATTTCTTCCTGGGCTCGTGGTACTGAGCGCTCGGCCTGGGGCATACTGGCGCGTCTTTACGCTCCCGACGGAACCCTCCGAGGAGGCACCGATGCGGTCCCAAGCCCGGCATCCCCTGGTCCTGTTCGCCACCTTGTTCTCCGCGACGCTGCTCGCGTCGGGCTGCGACGACAGCAGCAGCGGCGCCGACAAGCCCGGCACCACGCCGCCCGATGTGGGCGTGGCGGCCCCCCTCCCCGACGCCGCGCCGCCGCTCGAACCGCAGATCGCCATCACGGAGCCCCAGGACGGGGCGATGTTGCGCACGCGACGGGTGCCGGTCGCCGGCACGCTCGGCGGCACCGCGCCGGGGACGCGCCCCATGGTCAACGGCCAGCGCGCCACGGTCGAGGGCGACACGTGGACGGCGACGGTCGAGCTCGAGCCGGGCGAGCAGACCATCACCGCGACGGTCGACGGCGCGACCGCCTCGATCCAGGTCACCATCGACCCCGTTCCGCCGCGCATCGACATCACCGTGCCGACGCGCGGCACGCACACCGCCGAGGAGCAGGTCGATCTGGCCTTCATCATCCAGGACGAGCACGCGCTGTCCGAGGTGACGCTCAACGATCTCGCGGTCGACACGGGCCTGGCGCCCTCATTCTCGCTGCCCGGGGTGCGGCTGATGGCCGGCCTCAACATCCTGCAGCTGCGGGCGACGGACGAGGCCGGCAACCTGGCCAAGGAGCACGTCGCGGTGCTGCAGGGGGCGCTCAACGATCCCGACCAGCCGATCGCGTCGGCGCTGCGCCTGAAGCTGGGGCGCAACGCGCTCGACGCGCTGGGTCGGCTGGGCCTGCGCCTGTTGGCCGAGCAGGACATCACCAGCCTGCTGGGCGCGGGTCCGCTCGAGGCGGGCCCCTTCATGGTGACGATCGGGGCGCTCACCTACAGCGACGCGCAGCTCACCTTCACGCCTTCGCCGCAGCGCCTCGACGTGGTGCTCGAGCTGCACCAGGTGGTGCTCAGCGTGGGGCTGCAGACCAACCCGAATCGGCCCGTGAACACGATCAACATCGGGGTCGGCACGATCACAGCGACGGTGCCGGTCATGGCCTCGGTGGTCGCGGGCGCGCTCGCGATCGAGCTGGGCGATCCGGTGATTCGTTTCGACGATCTGCGGCTGACGCTGGGCGACATCCCCGAGTTCGGCGCCCCCGACGACCAGCAGAGCTTCCTCGAGACGCTGCTCGGCGTGCTGATCGAGGAGGCCATCAAGCAGTTCGTGCCCGGCTTGGTCGATCAGCTGCTCGGCGTGATCGACGATCCCATCGACCTCGAGGTGCTCGGCGCGCAGCTCCGGCTGAACCTGACGCCCAACGTGTTGGTGATCTCGGACGACGGGATCGCGGCGCGCATCGACGTGGGCATCGCGCTCCTGAACCCGCCGGCCGAGCCGCCGCCCGTGGCGGGCTACATCGGCACCGCGAGCGGGTGGGACGGGGTGCCCCAGACCGACGACATCGGCCTGGCCATCGACGACGACCTGCTCAACCTGCTGCTCTACCAGGTGTGGCGCACGGGCGCGCTGTTCCCCACCCTCGATCGAATGGTCGTGCAGGACACCGGCTCGGCGCTGACGCTGGTGACGGGCTTCCTGGGGACGCTCATCGGGCATCAGTACCCGGACATCGGACCCGAGACGCCGCTGAGGGTG
>CALBMW010000228.1 GCA_937896275.1 uncultured Myxococcales bacterium | reverse complement strand
CCGCCGACATCCTGCGCTGCACCAGCCCCGTCACGCAGCGCACTTTCGTGGCCGCGCGCACCGAGAACGTGCCCAGCATCGCCTGGCAGGCGGTCTCGCGCTGCAATGCGCTCGTGGGTCAGCGGGACGACATCACGCAGCGCTTGCGCGATGGCGATCTGCCCGACGGCATCAGCCGCGCGCGCCTCGAGCAGGAGGGGAACCGGGTGGACTACCGCCTGCAACTGCAGGAGGACCAGATCGGCAACATGATTTACATCAGCGACCTGGTGGGCATCGGCTCGCTCTGAGCCGCCGTGGCAGGGGGCCGCTCGCCGCGGTCCCCGCCTTTGCCGTCTGCGCCCGCGCCTCCCGACACGGTCAGGCCCCCCCGACACGGCGGTCACCGTCGTCAGGCCCTCCTGCCGCCTCTTCAGGCCCTCCCCGACCGCTTCCGTCAGGCGCCAGGCCCTCCCCGGAGCCGTCGGCCCTCACCACCCCATCAGGACCACGCCGACGGCGTCAGGCGCTCACGACTCGGTGAGGCCGACCTGATCCAGGTCAGCGGCCGGCACCCCGACGGCCTCGAGGATGTCGCGGGTGAGCTCGTGCCGGGCGGCATAGTCCGGCAGCATGGCGAGGAAGGCGGCCCGCAGGTCCTCGGGCGCCCGACGCGCCAGGCCCGCCTCCAGCTTGCGGCGCTCCACCATCAGCAGGGCCTGCTCGCTGGGCAGCAGGGGCAACGGGCGGGCCGTGGTGCCCACGCGCTTGCCCCCCTCGAAGACAGGCGCCTTCTTCAGACGCGTGCCGCACGCGAGGGTCTCGTCGATCTCGCGGATGCGCTGCTGACTGCGCTCGACCGCGGGCCCCTGCAAAGCCCTGATGTAGCGATTGAAGAGGCCGCGCTGGGCCTTGGCCTCGCTGCCGCGACGACGCGCGTCCGCCGTGATGTGCCCCTTGCCACCCTTGCCCACGTCCGCTCTGCGGCGGCCGGCCACCGTCACCGCGGGCGCCGCCTCCGTGCCGTCTTCCTCGACCCTTGGGCGTCCCGCCCGCGCTCGCGCCATGTGGAGGCCTCCCGCATCGTCCGCGGTCATTGTCAGAGTGGGGTGGACACGCGGTCAAACTTCCGGCGCCGCGCGCCGCCGCGGATCACGCGAGGGTGTAGATGTTGTCCAGCAGGCGGAACTCACCGAGCTCGTTCATCTTCTCGACGACCTCGGGGTATTGACGGGTGATGCCTTCGAACTCCTCGCGGGCGAGGAACATGAGCATCGTCCGGCGCGCTGCCGTACAGGTGGCCGAGGCGGGCGTGTTTCGCAACAGCGAGATCTCGCCGAAGATCTCGCCCTCGCGCAGCCAATTGAGGATGTGCTTGTGTCCACCCTTGCGACGGGTCACCTGCACCAGGCCGTCGAGGATGACGAACAACCCCTTGCCCAACTGACCCTCGACGATGATGTCGTCGTCGGCCTCGACGAGCCGCGACTGAAAGCGCGCCATCAAGTCCGCGCGGCGGTCGACCGGCAGCACGCGGAACACCGGGGACAGGTGCATCAGGTTGCCGATCATCCGATCGCACACCTGCTTCGAGAGGGCCGCCTGCAGATCGCTGGCCTGACCGCCGAGCTCATCGAGCACCGAGCGCGGTAGCTCGAAGACGTCGGCCGGGCCCTCGGCGACCACCGTCGCGACCCGGGGTGATTCGGTCACGAGGGCCATCTCGCCGAAGATCTCGCCCTCGCCCAGCCGCGCGAGCTGCGTGTCCTGACCCTCGCTGCCCCGCTTGATGACCCGCATCGTCCCGGTCACCACCAGGTGCACGGCCGCGCCGGGCTCGCCCTCCTCGACCAGGGCCGTTCCGTCGGCCACGCGCCTCAACCGAACCAGGCGCGCGACGATCAGGAAGGGCTCCGCGTGTAGATCGCTCAGCAGCGGGAAGCGCGGCAGGCGGTCGGGAAAGGTGGCTCCGCGGATGATGTCGGTCGCCCGCCGATCGACCTCCGCCATCACACCATCGAGCGTGGGCGGCAAGAGATCGAGGTTGAGGCTCTCGACCTTGGGCAGCGGCATCTCGAAGATCGCGTCGCCCCACTCGGCGTCAGGCGAGGCCGCATAGTGCTTCGCCAGCAGGTTGAGGCCGCGATCGACGACCGACTGCCCGGCGTCGTAGCGCTCGAGCAACTTCAGGGCCCACAACGCCCGCAGCGGAAAGCCCGCCAGCGTGAAGTAGTCGGCGCAGCTGCGGAGCACGCGGATGCCGCGCTGCTTGTCGCCGAGCGCGACGAGCAGCTCGCCGGCCTGAACCCGCAGGCGGAAGTCGAGCGGCGCGATCCGCATGCGCGCGAGGCACAAGCGAAGATCGCGCTCGAAGGCCTCACGGTTGCTGGACGGGTCCCTGTTCACGACGCTGCGGTCTCCCTGGTGCCCAGGCATGTCGCCCCGAACCGCGATCACGGCCCCGCGCGCCGGAGGGTATCAACCGCGGCGGGCGCGGACAACTATCGGCGACCCGGCCTCACTCCTGAGACCAGTACCGGGACTCGCCCCGCGCAGCGCACTCGATCAAATCGAAGTCGCCGTCCCCATCGAAGTCCGCAACCCCGAAGTCGGTGGACGCGACCGTCGCGGCGTCCGCGAAGGCTGCCGTCGCCTCGAAGAAGGACGCCGTGCCGTCGTTGAGCAGCAGCACGCTGCGGAAGGGATCGATCGATCCGTCGCTGTAGAGGATGCCGAAGACCGCGATGAGCATGTCAGGGTCGCCATCCCCATCGACGTCGGTCGTGACCGACTCGAAGGCCGGCACACGGGGCATGCCGTGCAGGCGATCATGCGCCGGCGTGAAGGTGCCCCGCCCATCGTTGAGGAAGAGCGCGACCGCCGGTGTTCCCGCGCGCGAGAAGCCTTCGAGGTAGTCCTGCGGCAAGACCACGTCGAGATCGCCGTCGGCGTCGACGTCGACCATCTCGACGTGGAGCCAATCCCCCTGGAAGTCGTCGAAGGGCGACTCCGCGAACTCGAAGCGGCCACCCCCCCGGTTGAGCAGCAGCCGGTTGCGCGCGGTCTGAAACGAGGCGCTCAGGTTGTCGACCACGATCACCACGTCCGGGAGCCCGTCGCCGTTCAGATCGCCGGCGGCGAAGTCATGGTCGTGTACGTCGCCCACGTCGAAGGCCACGCGATCCGAGACATCCTGCCACCCGCCCCGTCCGTCGTTGAGCCAAAGCTGCTCGGGCCCGCTGCGGTTCCCCCCATCGGGCGAGCCCGTCTGCAGCGTGAAGACGTCGAGATCGCCG
>CALBMW010000227.1 GCA_937896275.1 uncultured Myxococcales bacterium | reverse complement strand
CCTGGTCACCGAGCCGCTCGCGGTCGACCGCCTTGGTCGCCGTGAACACCTTCACCGCGTCGTAGCCGTTGAGCACGATGGCGATCCTCCGGGCCAGGGCAGGGCCCAGAGAGCCTCCCAACTGCGGAGGCTCCCGGAGGTCCTAGCTCTTCTTGGCGCGGGTCCGGGCGCGCTGGGCCCGGCGACGCTCCTTGCGGCGGCGACGCTCGGCCTCACGCTGCTTACGCTTCCGCTTCACCGAGGGCTTCTCGTAGAAACGGCGACGCTTCAGCTCCTTGTAGACGCCTTCCTGGGCGACCTTCCGCTTGAGCGCCTTGATTGCGCGCTCCACGTTGTCGCCATCGACCATGACCTCGAGCGGCCGAAGCTGAAGCTCGTTGCTGTTACTCAAGAACCCACCACCTTTCCTGACACCTTTTCCCGCATTTTCAGCGCAATATTCGGGACTTCGGGCGGCCTCGACCGACCGGGCAGCGGGCCGTGCGTGCGAGCGCACACCGCTCCGTGGCTCGGGGGCGCGAAAAGTCGCGGAAGGGTATGGCGGCGTCCGATCCTTGTCAAGCGGTCGGAGGGCAGGTATCCATTCGCCTGCCGCAGCGCGCGGATTGTGGAGGTAGGCGGTGCCCCCAAAAGAGCTCCGGGAAGAGCTGCCGGTCCTGGCGGCGCACCCTGCCGGTGACCGCTTCGGCCGCGATCGCGCTGCGCTCCGCCTGCCCGACTTCCTGCGCCGTCAGGTCGGGCGCGGCGACGCCGTCCATCGCGTCAAGCGCCTCATGCGCGAGGCGGCGCTGCACACCGTCTGCGAGGAGGCGCGCTGCCCCAACCTCGGCGAGTGCTTCGCGCAGCGCACCGCGACCTTCCTGATCATGGGCCGCGACTGCACCCGCGCCTGCGGCTTCTGCGCCGTCGGCACGGCGGTGCCGGCCCCCCTCGACCCCGACGAGCCGGCGCGCGTCGCCCAGGCAGCCGCGGACCTGGGCCTGGCGCACGTCGTCGTCACCAGCGTCAACCGCGACGAGCTGCCCGACGGCGGGTCGGCCCACTTCCGGGCCACCGTCGACGCCCTGCGCGCCCGGCTGCCGGACGCCACCCTCGAGGTCCTCACCCCCGACTTCTGCGGCGACGCCGAGGCGGTGCGTCGGGTGGCCTCGGGTCCGCTCGACGTGTTCAACCACAACGTCGAGACCGTGCCGCAGCTCTACGCACGCGTTCGCCCCCGGGCGCGCTACGGCTGGTCGCTCGGGGTCCTGCGCCAGGTGGCCGACGAGCAGCCGCACGTCGTCACCAAGAGCGGCCTGATGGTCGGCCTGGGTGAGACGGTCGACCAGGTGTTCGTCCTGATGGACGATCTGCGCGCGGCCGGCGTGCGCGTGGTGACCATCGGTCAGTATCTGCGCCCCAGCCTCAGGCACGTGCCCGTGGTGCACTACCTGCGCGAGGAGGCCTACGCGGTCTATGTGGAGCATGGGCGCGGGCTGGGCTTCGACCACGTCCACGCGGGCCCCTTCGTCCGCAGCTCCTACAACGCCGCCGAGGCCTACCGCCAGGCGATGGGGGCCGCCGGTGTCTGACCGCCTGGTCCTGGTCTCGGCCACGCCGATGCCCGGCGCGCGCCTCGACGCCGCGCGCGTGATGCACCGCGTGGGCGTCCTGGCCCGGCGCGGTGGGGGCACGCTGATCGCGCCGGCTGGCCCCCACGGCCCGGTCATCGTGCCCGGCGTCCGTCATGTGGTCGTGGACGTGCCGCCCGGCCTCGACGCCGACAAGCGGCTGGAGCGCGTCGCTGCGCGTCTGGGCGATCAGCTCGAGCGGCTGCACCCGGCCATCGTGCACGCCTTCGGGGTGCCCCTCGCGGTGCCCGCGCTGCTGCGGCGACGGGGGGCGCCGCGGGTGGTGATCGAGCCGGGCGTGACCCCGGCCCAGCGCCTGACGGATCTGCTGCCCAACGCGCCCGTGGCCCGGCTCACCGATCTGGTCGATCTCGAGGCCAAGGCCCTCCGCCGCGCGGACGGCGTGGTGGCGACGTCCACGGTGCACGCGTCGGCGCTGGCCGATCGCGGCGTCGCGTCCGATCGCACGTGGACCATCACGGACGGCGTCTTCCACGTGCCCGACGCGGGCGCGACGCCCGATCTGCCCCACGTCGTGTTCGTGGGCGACCTCGACGTCTGGAGCGGCTGGGATCTCACGCTGGACGCGCTGGCGCGGCTCGGCTGCCCCTGGCGCGCCACCTTCGTGGTCCCGCCCGACACGCCCGCCGGGCGGGCCGAAGGGCGTGCTCGCGCCCTGCGCATCGCCGAACGCGTGCACGTCGCGCGGCTCGACGAAGACGTCGCCCGCTGGATCGAGGCCGCCCAGGTCGTCGTCTGCGCGCTCGCCCCGACGCGCGCCATGGCCGCGGGCGGCCTGGTGCCGGAGGTCGCGCTCCTGGCTCTCGCGGGCAGACGCCCCCTCGTAGCCCCCGATCTACCGGCCGTCCGTGCCTGCGTCGGCGACGCGGCGCGGTACTTCGACGCCGGAGACGCCGGAGCGCTCGCGCGCGCGGTCCAAGGGCTGCTCGAGGATCGGGCCCAGCGCGAGGTCCTGGTCGACCTCGGGGCCGAGCGACGGGTCGACCTCGACTGGTCCGCCGCCGACGCCGCCGTCCGCGACCTCTGGTCGACGTTGCGCCACGCCTGAGCCCCGGTTGCGCGTCGGAGGATCGGCGCATAGGATGCCGCGCCATGCCTCGCAGAGACGACATCCGGCGCATCCTGATCATCGGCTCGGGTCCGATCGTGATCGGCCAGGCCTGTGAGTTCGACTACTCGGGAACGCAGGCCTGCAAGGCCCTCCGCCGCGAGGGCTACGAGGTCGTGTTGGTCAACTCCAACCCGGCCACGATCATGACCGATCCAGAGACCGCCGATCGCGTCTACATCGAGCCCATCACGCCCGAGGACGTGGCGCTGGTCATCGAGCGGGAGCGGCCTGACGCGCTGCTCCCGACGCTCGGCGGCCAGACCGCGCTGAACACGGCGCTGGCCCTCGCGGACGCCGGCGTCCTCGAGCGCTTCGGGGTCGAGCTCATCGGCGCCAGCGTGGCCGCGATCCGCAAGGCCGAGGATCGCGAGCAGTTCCGCGCCGCGATGGAGAAGATCGGCCTCGACATGCCGCGGGCCGCCCTCTGCCGGACCGTGGGCGACGTACGTAACTGCGCGACAGAGTTCGGGTTTCCGCTGATCCTGCGGCCCAGCTTCACGATGGGCGGGACCGGCGGCGGCATCGCCTACGGTCCCGACACCCTCGACGTCCTCGCCACCCGGGCGCTGGCCGCCTCGCCTACGCACGAGGTGCTGGTCGACGAGTCGGTGCTGGGCTGGAAGGAGTTCGAGCTCGAGGTGATGCGCGATCGCCACGACAACGTGGTCATCATCTGCAGCATCGAGAACCTCGATCCGATGGGCGTGCACACGGGCGACTCGATCACGGTGGCCCCGGCGCAGACGCTGACCGACAAGGAGTACCAATACCTGCGCGACGCGGCCGTCGCGTGCATCCGCGAGATCGGCGTGGACACGGGCGGCAGCAACGTGCAGTTCGGCGTGTGCCCCGCCACGGGCCGGGTGGTCATCATCGAGATGAACCCCCGCGTCAGCCGCAGCTCGGCGCTGGCCAGCAAGGCCACGGGCTACCCGATCGCCAAGATCGCGGCGCTGCTGGCGGTGGGCTTCACGCTCGACGAGATCACCAACGACATCACGACGACGACGCCGGCCAGCTTCGAGCCGACCATCGACTACGTCGTCACCAAGGTGCCGCGCTTCACCTTCGAGAAGTTCCCCGGCGCCGAACCGGTGCTCGGCACGCAGATGAAGTCGGTGGGGGAGGCGATGGCCATCGGCCGCACCTTCGCCGAGAGCCTGCAGAAGGCGCTGCGCAGCACCGAGACCGATTGCTTCGGGCTCGAGCCGAGGATCACCGACGTGGACGCGGTGCGCGCGGCCTTGCGCACGCCCCACCCGGAGCGACTATGGCACGTGGCCGACGCGATGCGGCTCGGCCTGAGCGACCCCGAGATCCACGCCGCGACGTCCTTCGACCCCTGGTTCCTGGCCCGCGTGCGCGAGATCGTCGACGCCGAGGCCGAGCTCCGCGCGGTCGTCGGCGACCGGCCCTCGCCAGCGGTGCTGCGGGCCGCCAAGCGGATGGGCTTCGCGGACGTTCGCCTCGCCGCCCTGCTCGAGACCACCGAGGACACCGTGGCCGGCTGGCGCCGCGCGGATGGCCTGCGCCCCGTCTACAAGCGCGTCGACACCTGCGCCGCCGAGTTCGAG
>CALBMW010000226.1 GCA_937896275.1 uncultured Myxococcales bacterium | reverse complement strand
GCCGTGCGCCTGGCCGCGGCGTGCCGCCTGCTCTCTCTCTCGCTCTCTGCTTCCGCTTCCGCTTCCGCTCCCGATGCAGGAGAGGAGGAGCGGGAGGCTTTTTCATTCCCCCCGGACGACGCCTACGATCTCGCAGTCGCCGTCGCCGCCGGGTGCTCCCCCGCCTCCGCCGCGGCCCGGCGGTGGGTGGCGCGCGGAGACCGCGTTTATCTCGCGGGGCGAAGCGTCGAGCGCCTGAGGATCCTCGGCGTCGCGTTGGAGACCGGCGCCGGCAGCGTGGCCGGCTGCCATGCCTTCGAGGCCCACGCCGTCGATGGCCACGTGGCCCTCATCGAGGCTGGGCGGGCCGCGCTCGGCAGCCTCGACGTGGTGCTCGTGGCGCACGGCTTCCTGGGCGATCAGCAGGCCAGCGAGCGTGACTTCGCCACCGCAGACGCCATCCTGCGGACGAACCTCAACGACACGATCGCGCTGTTGATCCCGCTGGCCAACGCGCTCGACGCGCAGGGCTACGGGACGCTCGGCGTCATCACCTCGGTGGCGGCCGACCGGGGGCGCCCGCGCAACTACACCTATGCCGCGGCCAAGGGTGCCCTCAACGTATACCTCGAGGGCCTGCGCACGCGCCTCGGGCCGGCGGTGCGCGTGGTGACGCTCAAGGTCGGCCCGACCGACACACCGATGACGGCCGGACATCGCAAGCACCCGCTGTTCGCGAGCGCCGAACAGGTGGCCCGCGGCGTCGTGGCGGCCCTCGACGGTCCGGCGGGCGTGCGGTACGTGCCGCGTCGGTGGCGCGCGATCATGGCGCTGGTGCGGCAGGTGCCGGACCCGATCTTCCGCCGGGTGCCGTTCTTGGGAGGACGATGAGCGCGCGACGGCGTCGGGCGACCTTCGCGCCGCGTCCGCGAAGAAGTGCCCGACACCCCGCGAAGAAGTGCCCGACACCCCGCGAAGAAGTGCCCGACACCCCGTCCGGACACCCCGTCCGGGCGACGACACGCGGCGAACGTCAGCCGCGGCGCGCGTCCATTGGCCAGGGCCTGGGGCGCAGGTCGTCGACTCGATCGCGGGACGCGATCAGGCGATCGGCCAGATCCAGCAGCAGCGCCTCACTGCCCGGCGGCCCCATCAGCTGCAACGCACGCGGTAAGTGCCCGAAGCGCCCAAAGGGGATCGACAGGCCCGTGGCGTCGGCGAGGTTGCCTGGGCCCGTCCAGCAGATCACGCGCGCGTGGTCACGGTTGCCACGCCCCACGACGGGCGCGGGGCCAGTGCTGACCGGCGAGACGACGATCAGGCCCCGAGCCCAGAGCGCCGAGAACAGGTCGCGAATGGCCATGGCCTCCCGCAGGGCCCGCTCGCCGTCCCGGTACAGGGTGACCCGCCCCAGCGCGATGAGCGCGAGGATCGCGGCGCAATCCGGGTGCACCCGGCGGTCGCCGAGCCGACCGCGAAACAGCAGCGCGGAGGCGGTCGCCAGCAGGCCGGTACCCAGCGTCAGCGTCGGGTCGGCCTCGACCAGCTGCTCGAGATGAGAGGCCCAGACCGCGCTGTAGACCGATCGCATCCGCGCACCGTCGGGCAGCCCGTGGTCCGTCCTCACGCCCCCGTCGAAGGCGGCCTCGAGGTGAGGGCGAACGTCCTGCTCGAAGGTGGGCCAGTC
Organism: uncultured Myxococcales bacterium; assembly: GCA_937896275.1. GTDB lineage: Bacteria > Myxococcota_A > Bradymonadia > UBA7976 > UBA1532 > JACKDN01. The sequence continues at coordinate 2,239 of CALBMW010000226.1, read as the reverse complement.
GCCCAGCGGGGGGGGCGCGTAGACCACGGCGCCGGTCAGGTGGAAGCCACACGCCGCGCCGATCCGCAGGCGGCCCGCCGCCGCCGCGAGGACGGCCCGCATCTGGGCGGTGGTGCGCGTCAGGGGGCCCTGACCACACATCCATCCCAGGGTCGCCGGGACACTGGGGAAGGACGCCAGGATGGGCCAGGTCTCGCTCGACAAACGCAGGCCAAACACGCCGCAGAAGGCCGCGGGCTGCCGAATGCTCCCGCCGATGTCGGTCCCCCAATCGAAGGACTGCATGCCCGCCGCCACGGCCGCCGCCGCGCCGCCGGAGCTTCCGCCCGCCGTGCGACTCACGTCCCAGGGGTTGCGGGACGCACCGACGAGGTAGTTCGACGCCTCCGCCGCCAGCCCCATGTCGCTCAGGTTGGACTTGCCCACCAGCACCGCGCCCGCGTCCGCGAAGGTACGATAGACCTCACCGTCGCGCGACGAGCGCCGATCGCGGTGCCGCCACGAGCCACCGGTCGTCGGCAGGCAGAGCGTCTCCCACTCGTCCTTCAAGCCGAAAGGCACGCCGTGCAACGACGAACGCGGCGCCTCGACCGCGCCTGCAAAGGCCTCCACCATTGCGTCATCGAGGCGCGTCGACACGTAGGCGTTCACGGTCGGGTTGACCGCGCGAATGCGGTCGACGGCCTCGGCGACCGTCAGGGAGAAGATGGGCGCAGCCTCGCTTGGGACCTTGGGTTCGCGTGTCACGGGTCGACCTTCCAGCGATCACGTGGGCGGCAGTGTGCCCGCCCTCGGACTCCGGTCTCGGATCGGATGGTTCAGGGGGCCCCGCGCCCGCGGCAGCAACGCGCGCCGAGGATCCAGTTGGCCACGGTGGGGTTGTCGCCCAGCCAGACCGCGTAGGCGCCCGCCATGTCGCCGTTCTGCCAGTTGCCGCCGCGGATGAAGACGGCTGGCATGCCGTCGTACCAGACCATCTCGTGGCTCGCGCGACCGTCGCGGTTGTCGGTGGTCTTTCCGTTGACGTTCCAGGTGCCGTCCTCGCCGAAGCCGCTCGGCCAGGGATCGGTCGACAGTCCGGGCGTCTCCATCCAGCCGACGCCCGCCTGGGTCCAATCCGAGGTCCACTCCCAGACGTTCCCGATGGCGTCCTCGACACCGAAGACGCTGATGCACGCGTTCTCGCCGCCGGGCGTGTCGCCGGCCATGCCGGTGGGGCGCGCGCCGGCGAACTGAGGGCTCTCGTTCAGGGTGTTGCACTGCGGGCCGTCGAAGCCGTTGTGCGGGCCGGGATCGTAGGTCCCGAGGGCGGCGAGCTGCCACTCCGCGTTGGTGCACAGGCGCTTGCCCGAGGCCGCGCACGCCGCCTCGGACTGGAACCATGTCATCTCGCGCGAGGGCCACACGTCGGGCACCGAGCACGCGTAGAGCGGTCGCGAGAAGGCGCCGTTTCGGGGGAAGGTCGATGGGAAGTCCTCGACCTCGAGCCCATACTGTTTGCCCGAGCAGTCCGGCTCGGACCACACCGAGGCCTCGTAGCGGTCCACGCAGAAGTCGGCGACCGGGAGCATGTCGGGTGGGCACTCGATCTTCCGCTCGAGCTCGTCGACGCGGGTCTCGAGCGCGGCGAGGCGCCGATCCGCCTCCGAGTCCCCGGTGGGCTCGCAGCCGACCGTGAGCGTCGACGCGGCGGCGAGGGTGATCGCGGCCATGAGGGGCCGCCCTCCGTATGGGCTTCGCTTCATGGCCGAAGGTCTAACCTCTCGCCGTCAGCAGTGCCAGCGTCGCGATGACACGATGGTTCGACAGCCCACCCGCACAGGTCGGAGCGCGCTTGGCTGTCGCCTGCACTTGACTGCCGCGCGCCTGCCGTCGCGCCTGCTTGGCAGCAGGACGGCGCGTGCTGGGCACCAGGACGGCGCGCCGCAAGCGCGGGGCCGCGTGCCTCGGTGCTTCGCGGGGGCGCGTCTTCACTGGCATCCTTCCTGCTAATGCCCCGTCCCAGCGGCGGGCCCCCGGGGCGCGTCGACGTTCTCGCCCGACGGGCGCCGCAAGCCCCACGCACGCGGCGCCCGTCGGGCCTCCCCTTCCCGACGTCCAGGCATCGGCGTCCGCGACACCCGCGGGGCGGCCGTCTCGCGGCCTGCTGGCCGGCGCCTCACCCGCCCGGGTCATCGCGGCGCTGGACCTCGAGACACAGCGCGTTGACCGTCGCCCACACGGCCTCGACGGCGTCCGC
>CALBMW010000225.1 GCA_937896275.1 uncultured Myxococcales bacterium | reverse complement strand
ATCGGACGGTCCTTCGTGCCGAGCGCCCGCAGGCTGCCGTTCACGACGAACAGCGTGCCGTTCGCGAGGCCCCCCGTGGTGTTGACCTGGACGAGCGTCCCGGGGTGGATGGTCAGCGTGCTGCCGGCGGCGACGGTGACGTTGCCCGTCACGCGGATGGTCTCGTCGGGCCCCCACACCAACGCGGCGCCGGTCAGCGTGCCCGTCATGTCGCGGAAGGCGGGGTTCTGGACGACGGTCACCGGACGCGCGGCGCGGAGGCCTCCCCACGTCACGGACACCTCGATGTCGCCGGGCGCGAAGGCGGCGCCCTCGTCGAGCGTGAACGAGACGCTCCCCCAGCCGTTGAGGAAGCGGATCGAGTCATCGGGCACGGGCACGTGGGCGTCGAAGACCGTGTCGGTGATCGCGACCGGCGTCCGATCGGGCAGGCGCACCACCGAGACCACCCCGAGCTCGTCCCAGGCCCGGTAGTCGATCCGGCCGATCGGGTCGACGATGGCCGCGTCGATCGTCAGGGTCTTGTCGTTCAGCATCCGGCGCGGCGCCCGCATGTCCATGTGCAGCTGCGACGGGCCGGGCGGGTTGTGGAAGACGGTGGCGTCGATGCGCTCCTTCTGGTTCCCGTCGCGGTCCCACGACTGGATGATCGCCGGGTTCGGCCCGACCACCACCTCGAGATCGAAGGACCAGGTGCCGGCGCGGACGCTGAAGTTCGCGGGCAGGCCATTGACGGTCACGTTGTGGGTTCCGGCCTGCTGAAGCTGCCCTTGCAGGTGGAAGGTCGGGTTCGCGGTGGCGTCGACGAAGCTCGGGCCGCCGTCGAGCGTCAGCGCGTCGAGCGTCTCGCCGCGGACGAACGCCAGCCGGTTGGCGATCCAGGCCTTGAACTGCGCCTTCGTCTCCGGCGAGACGTTGTTGCCCGCGTTGCCGCGCGAGAAGGCGTTGTCGGGCATGCCGTCGATCACCCGGTTCATGGTCTCGATCGAGAACTCGGCGTCGGCGAAGTCCTCGATCGCCTTCACGAAGATCGGGGCGAAGGCGTTGTCCTGCAGGAACCGCTGCGGCGCGGGGACGGTCGTCCGCCAGATCGAGAAGTTGGCCCCGATGATCGAGGAGTCGCCGTCCCACAAGATGAGCTGGTTGCCTCCGGAGAGGCGGCTCGCGGGCAGCTGCGGCGTCCCGTAGTCCGGGTGCACCGGGTTGAGCGGGTCGTTGGCCGGCGGGAAGTACATGAAGTAGTCGTCGCCCGTGTCGAGGTACAGGCCGCCCTCGCGGTTGCCCAACAACATGTGCAGCGCGAAGTAGCGGGCCCAGTTGTCCTGGTCGACGTGGGCCCGCACGTGCTCGGCGTAGCGATCATCGGGCGTGTTGCTCAGGGCGTCGCACAGCCCGATGAGGTCCTCCCAGAAGTCCTCGGCCTCGTTGTTGTACTTCTCGTAGCCGTTCTGTCCGTTGCCGTTGACGCCGTAGGTGGCGGGGTCGGTGCCCTCCCAGCGCATGGTCGCGTCGTTGCGTCCGCGGTACAGGTTGCCCTCCGAGCTCGTCGAGCGCGGCGGAATGGCGCCGTTCTGCGAGTCGAGGAAGGCGTTGTCGAGGCGCTCGACGACGACGTGCAGCCCCCAGTAGCTGTTTTGCCCGTTGCAGCAGGTGTCGTAGTTGATGCCCGAGTAGCGGACGTGCGCCCAGGCGGCGCGCGGCGCGGGCATCCCCGCGCGGTTGAACAGGTCGTAGGCCAGCCACTGGGAGCTGGGACGCTGGCCGTTGAGCTGGAGTGTCTGGACCGGGAAGCCGAGCGAGGCGTTCAGCTTTCGGTTGCGCGGGAACTCGATCCGGTAGGAGCTGGGGAAGCGGCTGAGGCTGGACTGGCCGCGGTACCGTTCGATGACGTTGTACCAGACGTTCCCCGCGCCATCGATGAAGGTCGCGTCATAAGGGTGCTTCCGGGTGGGATAGCCGGTCAGCGCCTCCTGGCGGTGCTTGTGAAGGAGCGTCACGAGGATGTGGTAGACCGGAAAGTCCGTCGGCAGCACCTCGTTGGAGAAGGCGCACAGGAAGGTCTGAGAGGGCTGTCCGTACTCGTCCGCCGTGGCGTGTCCCGCCGGCGCGACCGAGGCCCCGGCCGCGTCCGTCGCCTCGATGAAGAAGTCGAGCTGCTGCTGGTCGGCCAGGCCGGCCACCACCGCGCCGTACCGACCGTCGCCCGCGGCGCCGTCGTTGTGCATTCCGTCATCGACCATCGGCACCGATGAGTACGGGATGGGCGGATCGCGGTCCTCGCGGTAGTTGAGCGTGACCGACGTCGGCGCGCCGTCGTCGTCGACCACGGTCGCCGTGATCGTCACCACTTGCTGGGCCCGCGGGATGGGCGGGTCGTGGTGGACGCCGAAGATGATGGGCGGCGGGTTCGCCACGTAGACGCTGTTGGCTGCGCCGGGGGTGCCGTTGATCCCCGCCGAGGCCTGCCAGGCGCCGCCGCCGTCGTTGGCCAGGCCCGGGTTGATGAGCTCGAGCGATGGACCCCGGCCATCCGGGGCGTCGGTCCACTCGCCCGCGTCTTCGTAAGACACGTCGTCGATGACGTGGCCGTAGGCGTCGGACAGCTCGATCCGCTCGCCGGAGTTCGCCAGCTCGCCCCGGGTCCAGCTGAGCACCGGCGTGCCCGGCGGGATCGCCACCGTGGCCTGCAGGAAAGCCGCGTCGGCCGCCAGCACCAAGTAGCCCCCGGCCTCGATCGTGGAGCCATCGGGGAAGATGAAGTCGACGCCGTTGGTGACCGAGAAGCCGGACAGATCGACGGCGGTCGCCTGGGTGTTGTGGAACTCGAGGAACTGCAGGCGCTCCTCGTCCTCCTGGGGGCCCACCGCGGCCGCCGCCGGGTGGTAGTGAATCTCGTTGAGGACGATCTGCGGGAGCCCGGCGAAGTAGAGCCACCAGTCGCCCGCGAAGGGCGTGCCCTGGGCGTTCTGGATATCGCCGCTCGCGAGGATGACCTCGAGGAGGTCACCGCCGACACCCTCGATCGTGAAGACGTAGGGGCCCGCGCCGCTGCCGATCACGTCGGTGGCAGGGACGACGTCGCCGCCCAGGACGTCGCCGACGGTCAGCAGGTCGGCCGTGACGCCGGTGACCGGCTCCGAGAACGTCACCGAGATCTCGGACAGGCCGACGACGATCGTGCCGCGGCGGGGCTCCTCGCCGGCCACGGCGGGCGCGCTGTCGAGGACGCTGTTCGCGACGCCGGGCGTGCCGTTCGCCGCGGCCGAGGCCCGCCAGGACCGACCCTCGGCGTTGTCCAGGCCGGGGTTGACGAGCTCCATGCTCGGGCCGTTGCCGTCGGGGCCGTCGGGTCCGGCTGGCCACGGAGCCGCGTCGTCGTATTCGATGCGATCCACGATGGTGCCGTCGGCGTCCAGCAACGCGATGGGCTCGCCGCCGTTGCTGAGGCTGTCGCCGAGCCCCCACGAGTGCGCGGTGAGGTACCCCGTGGCCGCCCGCAACGCCGCCGGATCCTTGGCACACACGAGGAAGTCGCCGGGCTGCAGGACCGAGCCGGCCGGGAAGGTGCAGCCTGGGCTGCCGAACTCGGTCAGGCGCCACCCCGAGGCGTCCACGGCCTCGGCGTCGGCGTTCACGATCTCGATGAACTCCTCCGCGTCGGTGCTCGACGCCGGGTTGTAGTGCACCTCGTTGATGACGACCCTCGGGACCGACAGCGTGAGCCGCCAGTCGTCTCCGGCGAAGGGGCGCGCCTGCTGGTCCTGGATCGCGCCCGGGCCGAGGGTCACGACGAAGGGGTTGCTGTGCGGCACGGCGAAGCCCGAGAACACCCACGGCCCGGCCCCCACACCCCCCGCGCAGGCCCCGCAAGAGACGGCGGTGGCGGCGGATCCGTCCACGACGA
>CALBMW010000224.1 GCA_937896275.1 uncultured Myxococcales bacterium | reverse complement strand
GAAGGACAGCGAGAAGGCGAGCATCGCGGCGCCCGCGATGCCGGGCAGGATCAGGGTGGAGGCGAGCACGAGCGGAGCTTATCAGAGTGCGTGCGAAAGGGCCCGTCGCGCCTGTCCCCCCGGGCAGGGCGCAGGCGGCGAAGGGCCTGCCATCGCGGGTGGCGATTTCTCTGAGACGGGCCGCGCGGCGGTGCGTCGGCCCGCGTCAGGATCCTGGCATCACGCGCCGGCATCAGGCCCCTGGCAGTCGCCCCCCGATCCGTGCGAGAAGGGCGCCCGCCGGGCCGACCGAATGGCCCACGGAGGCGGCATGGCCCACCCGCTCCTGCGCGATCTGCGGGGCATCCCCAACCTGCTCTCGATGGCCCGCATCGTGGTGATCGCCGTCGCGATCCCTGTCTTCCTGTACGTCGACCAGCTCTCGGGCGTGGTCCTGGGCGTCGTCGCCGGCCTCACGGACTACCTCGACGGCTACCTGGCGCGGAGGCTGGGGCAGGTCACCTACCTGGGCGCCGTGCTCGACCTGTTCTGCGACCTCGTGTTCGAGTCCTCGGTCATCCTGATGCTGAGCCAGCTGCCGGGGGGCCCGTCGGTCGTCGTCCTGTTCGTCTACCTGCTGCGCGAGTTCTGGGTGACGACCATCCGGCGCTTCATGGCGGCCCACCAGATCGACATCCACAGCAACTTCTGGGGCAAGCTCAAGAGCAACTTCCTGGGCTGGGGCTTCATGTTCGTCGGCGCGGCGCTCAGCCAGAAGCTGCCGGCTTCGCTCGAGACTTTCTGCTTCTACATCGGATACCTGGGCCTCTACGGCGGCCTCTTCTGGGGCTACCTGAGCGGGGCGCTCTACACTCGCCAGTTCGTGGCCGGGTACGCACGGGTCGTGCCCTGACGCTGGAGGCTTCGATGGCCGACGACGAGGACGACAGGCACGCGCGACGCGGCAAGGCCGGCGGCGGCGTGACGGGCGGCTGGGGCCAACTGCTCGGCAGCCTGACGGGCATGGCCGACGGGCCGGCCGGCAGCGTCTACAAGGAGTGGGAGACCTGGTTCGCCCAGCAGTTCGAGCGGTTGGCGCAGAACCCCGGCTTCGCGAAGCACGTGGGGCGCGCCTTCGAGCTCGGTGGCCCCCTGCGCGGCCTGATCGAGGGCGCCGTCAAGACGGCCGTCTCGGGCGCGGTGCAGGGGCTCCCTTACGCGCGGCAGGACGTGGTCGCGGAATTGGAGGCGCGCGTCGCCCGATTGGAGCGCACGGTCGGGCGCCTGCAGGCCCGCGCGGACGGCGCGACACCGCCCGACGGGGGTGCAGCACCGCCCGACCAGGACGCGGCCGACCGCCCACCGACTTGAGAGACGCCGCCGGACGGCAAGAATCAGGGATCGCAGCGCGCCGCCGCGATCCGCCGGGCGCCCGGCGAACGTAGAGAGGACGGTTGTAGAGAGGACCATGGACGCGACGACCCTCCTCAGCGGCATCCTGGGTGGACTCATCCTCAACGTCATGCCGTGCGTCTTCCCGGTGCTGTTCCTCAAGGTCTCGAGCCTCATCGAGCACACCAAGGAGACCGTCGCCGAGCAGCGGTACGAGGCCATCGCCTACCTGGGCGGCACCTTCACGGCCTTCGCCGGCTTCGCCGCGGTGATCATCGCCCTGCGCGCCTCGGGGCAGGCCCTGGGCTGGGGCATGCAGATGCAGAGCCCGGCCTTCGTGGCCTCGATGGTGCTGCTGCTGTTCGTCTTCGGCCTCAACGCGCTCGGCGTCTTCGAGATCCGGTTCACCGTGCAGGCCGGCCGAAGCACCGGCGGGCGCCTGTCGTCCTTCGTCGACGGCCTCGTGATCACCCTCGTCTCGACGCCCTGCTCGGCGCCCTTCCTGGGCGGCGCGGCGGCGGCGGCGCTGGCCACCGGTGCCGCGTGGTACGAGACGCTGGCGCTCTTCTGGTCGATCGGCTTCGGCCTGGCGCTGCCGGTGCTGATGCTGGCCTTCGTGCCGGCGCTCAACCACCTGCTGCCGCGGCCCGGGGCGTGGATGAACACCCTCAAGGCCCTCACGGGCTTCACCCTCCTCGGGGCCGCGGTGTGGCTGTTCGGCACCCTGGCGCGCCAGATCGAGGCCGAGGCGGCGCAGGACTTCCTGTGGTTCGTGCTGCTGGTGGGCCTCGCGCTGTGGGCCAAGAACCACCTCGAGGAGCTCGGCTTCGAGGGCGTGCGACAGCGCCTGGCGCAGGTCTTCGGCACGGCCGGCGTGGCCGCGGCCGGGGCCCTGCTGGTCCACTTCGAGCCGCCCCCGCCGCCCGCCGTGATCGCCGCCGAGTGCGAGGCGGCCAACGGGCAGACCGCCTCGAGCGTCGTCGAGGGTCACATCCGCTGGACGCCCTTCACCGAGGCCGCCAAGAGAGAGGCGCTCGACCGGGGCCGCCCGGTCTTCGTCGACTTCACCGCCGACTGGTGTGCGAGCTGCAAGGTCTTCGAGAAGTCCCACGTCGAGGTCGAGGCCGTGCGCAAGGTCCTCGACGACACGCTCATCCTGGCCGCCAAGGCCGACCTCACGCGCGACGAGGGGCTCTGGGAGGCGCTCAACGGGCTCGGCCGCAGCGGCCTGCCGACCTACGTGATCTTCAAGCCCGACGGCACCCACGATCTGTTGCCCGAGGGGCCGCCCCTGACGCTGATCGAGCGGTTGCTCGCGGTGGGGCAGGCCTTCCCGCCCGAGAAGTTCACGAACTGAAGCCCAGGGCGCGGCCCGTCCGGGTGGGGGAGCCCGTCAGTCGATGGGCTCGTCCGAGATCACCATGTCCAGCGTGAGCGATCCGTAAAGGTGCGGAAATTTTACGTTTTCCGAGGTGGGCTCCCAGCGAAGCGCCCCCGCGGGCACGCGCGCCGGATCGATGGCCAGGAGCCGTAGGCCGGACACCCCCGCGAAGAAGCGCTTCCGGGTCCTCTCGACGTACTGCCGCGACGACAGGTGGACGAAGCCGTCCCGTCGGTCGTGGGGCGAGGGCGCGTAGGTCGCGCCGTCCCACTCCTCGGGCCGGACCACCTTGAAGACCGGGGCGGCCGGATCGACCTGTTCGGCCAGACGGTCGAGCAGCGCCGCCTGGGCCGGGTTGATCTTCTCGCGCGCCGCCTCGAGGTCGAAGAAGCCGCCCCGATCGACCTCGGGGAAGGCCTGCTGCTCGCCCGATCGGGGCGGCCACTCGATCGTGAACGTCGTGCTCGCCAGGACGGCCCCCGCCGGCCAGTCGCCCTCGGCCGCGAAGGCGTGCACCACCTTGCCGCCCTTCTGGGTCACGTCGCCCAGCGCCCAGGGCGCGCCGGCCCGACAGGCGTCCAGCGTCTGCCCCGTCTCCTCGGCGAACTCGCGCGTCGCGGCGGCGAGGGGCGACTCGCCCGCGTCCAACTCCCCCTTGGGCAGGCTCCACGCGCCCGCGTCCTTCTTCACGAAGAAGGGCCCGCCCGGGTGTACCAGGAAGACCTCCAGCCGCGCGTCCACCCGCCGGTACAGCAGGATGCCCGCCGATTCCTTTCCCGCCACGCTTCCCCCTTGCCTTGCCGTCGCCCGAACAATGAACCAATCTCGCGACGAACGGGCACTTCGAACATCTCATTCGGACTTTCTCCATGCGCTTCCCCACAATGTCCGGACCGAGCGCAGCGAATTCGTGGGGAGGCCGGATGCGCCGATTCCTGACCCTTTGCGCGGCGGCCGTCGCGCTCGCCGGGCTCCCCCAGGGCGCCCCTTGCCAAGCGCCGGCGGCCGACAGCCAGGCGCCGGCGGCCGACAG
>CALBMW010000223.1 GCA_937896275.1 uncultured Myxococcales bacterium | reverse complement strand
ATCGGCGGGCTCGGTGGTCGCGTGCTCCAGGGCAAGTGCGAGGAGCTGAACCGGAGCGTCCCCTTCGCACCCTTCCTCGAGGCCTTCGAGGAGCTGATCGACGGGTTGATCGCCCTGCCTCCCGACGCCCTGGAGCTTTGGCGGGTGCGGCTGGCGGACGCGCTCGGACCCAACATCCGCGTGCTCACCGATGTGGTGAGCAGGCTGGAGTTGGTGCTCGGGACCGGCCACCCGCTGGCCGACGTGACACCGGCGGAGGCGGCGAACCGTTTTCGCCTGGTGCTCCAGAACTTCGTTCGGGCGCTGCCCCAGCCGGGGGCGCCCCTCGTGCTCCTCATCGACGATCTGCAGTGGGCCGATCGTGCGTCTCTCGACCTGCTCGAGACCCTCGCGACCGACCCCGACACCACGCACATCCTTTTCCTGGCGACCTGCCGGGACGCCGAGGTGTCCGCGCACTCCACCCACGTCACAGCGCCGGGGCGGCTGCTGCCGGCGTGGCTGGCCGACCGCGGGGTTCGATGCTCGCGGATCGGGCTCGAGCCGCTCTCGGTCGACGCGGTCGCCGCCCTGGTGGCCGACGCCGTGTCGTGCGACCGGGGGGACGCGTTCGCGTTCGCGGAGCTGGTCGCCGACCGCACGGGCGGAAACCCCTTCTTCGTCCGCTGGTTCCTCCAGGATCTGCAGGCTCGGCAGCTGCTTTGCTTCGATGGGGCCACCCGCCGCTGGACGTGGGACATGGCGGCCTTGCAGTCGTCGGCGGTGACCGACAACGTCGCCGACCTGCTCACCGCGATGGTGGAGCACCTGCCGACCGAAACGCGCGAGGGGCTCGCGGCCGCGGCGGTGGTCGGGAGTCGGTTCGAGCTCACCGTCCTCGCCGACGCCCTGGGGCAGCCTCTGCCGGTGGTCCAGGAGTCGATCCAGCCCGCCCTCGACGCCCACCTGCTGGTGCCGGTGGGCGAGGGGTACTGGCGGGTGCGAGACGAGGACCTGGCCAACGGTCCCCCACCGCGCCTCGAGCTTCGTTTCGTCCACGATCGCATCACGGAGGTGAGCCTTCGGAGTGCCGACGCGCAGCGCCTCGCGGAACTCCACCTGCGGATCGGTCGGTCCCTGCGCGACCGGCTCGACGCGGCCGCGCCGAGGGACCTGCTCTTCTCGGTGGTCGGTCACCTGAACGCCGCTGGCGACCAGATCGCCGATCCGCGGGAGCGGGCGGGGCTGGCCGTGCTCAACGCCCAGGCGGGCGCTCGGGCGGCGCGCAGCGCGGCCTACGCGGCGGCGAACGGGTTCTTCACCGAGGCGGTCGCGCGTTGGCCCGAGGAGGGGTGGTCGAGCGACTACGAGCGGACGCTCGCGACCTTCACCGAGGCGGCCCGGGCCGCGTATCTGTCCGGCGCGCACGACGCGATGTCGGCGCACGTCGATCAGGTCGAGGCGCGCGCCGTCACTCTGCTCGATCGGCTCGGGGCGACGGCCGTGCGCATCGAGGCGTTCGTGGCGCGCAACGAGCACATCGAGGGCGTGCGGGCGGCGCTGGCGGCCCTCGGCGAGTTGGGGGTTCGGATCCCCGAGGACGCTGGTCCGCAGCACGTCCAGGCGGCGGTCGGCGCGATCCTGGGTCGGCTCGCAGAGAACCCACCGTCCGCGGTCCGGGCCATGGCCGACGTGAGCGCTCCGACGGTGATCCTGGCGCGTCGGATCATGGTGGGCATCAGCTCGGCCGCCTACCTCGTGGCCCCCAACGTGCTGCCACTGCTGGCCGTCGCCATCGTGGACAACACCTTGGACCACGGCGTGTCGCGCGAGTCGGCCTATGGCTTCGTCCTGTTGGCGCTCGTCCTCTCCGCCGTCGGAATGCTGGACACCGCGAAGCCCCTCGGGGAGTTGGCGGTCGATCTGGCGAAGCGCGCGGACGATCGGGGCCTGCGCACCCCGGTCCTGCACGTCTACAACACGCACGTTCGTGTCTTTCACGAGCCGGTGGCGCGCTCCGCGACCGCCCTCGCCGGGGTCGTCCGCGTCGGCGAGGAGACGGGCGATCTGGAGTACGCCTGTTGGGCCGCCCACAACCGATCGGTGTTCGCGCTGTATGCGGGCTGGTCGCTGGACGTCGTCCGTCAGATCCTTCGCGACGATCAGCGGGCGTGCGAGCAGTACAAGCAGATGGCGCCGTTGGCCTGCCACCTGCCATGGGTGCAGCTCGTCGAGAACCTGCGAGGCAACGCGTCGGACCCGTTGGTCCTCGTGGGAGACACCTACGACGAGGTCGCGCACGCGGCGGAGTTGGAGTCGATCGGGTTCCGGGGGGCGCTCTTCCTGTTGACGACCGCGCGCCTCATGGCGCGGACGCTGTTCGGTGATGCCCAGGGCGCCGTGGAGATCGCGCGGGAAGGGGAGCGGTGGCAGGACGGCGCCGCGGCCACCCTGCACGTCCCAACCTTCTACTTCTATGACGGCCTCGCAAACTTGATGGTCGCCTGGACGCTGACCGAGGAGGTGGCGAGGGGTCCCTACATCGAGCGCGCGCGCGCCGGGCTCGAGAAGCTCGCGGGGTGGGCGGCCTCGGCGCCGTCGAATCAGGGTCACCGCGTCGCGTTGCTCGAGGCCGAGCTCGCGGGCCTCGCCGACGAGCCGAAGGCCGCCATCGAAGGTTTCGATCGGGCCGCCGCCGCAGCCACCCTGCACGAGCAGACCGGCGAGGCCGCGCTCGTCCACGAGCGCGCGGGGCGCTACTTCTCGAGCCTGGGTTCGATCACGCCCGCGCGCGCCTTCCTCAAACAGGCCCTCTATGGCTACGAGCGCTGGGGCGCGGTGGCGTTGTGCCGACGGCTCACCGACGAATTCCCCGAGATGTCGGTGGGCGCCCCCCAGGTGACCGCCTCGTCAGGTGGACGGGAGGGGCGCGACCGATCGACGACCACCGGGGCGCACGCCGCGGCGGTCGATCTCGAGGGGCTGGTGCGCGCCGGACAGGCGCTCTCGAGTGAGATTCGGCTCGACGCGCTGCTCGAGAAGATGATGACCCTCGTGATCCAGAGCGCCGGCGCGACGGCCGGGGTGCTCCTGATGCGGACGCCGGATGGGCTCGAGGTCGCGGCGTCCAAGGCGGTGGGAGGCTGGACCACCGATGCGCCCGGTACGGCGCTCCGCGACGCGCTCAGCGTGCCACGCTCGATCGTGCGCTTCGCCGATCGGAGCGACGAACGCCTCGTCATCGCGGACGCCTGCGCGGATGGGCGCTTCGCGACGGACCGAGCGGTGGCCGGCCGCGGAGCGCTCAGCGTGTTGTGCGCGCCCGTGGGTCATCAGGGCGGCCGTGCTGGCATCCTCTACCTCGAAAATGAGCTCACGGCCGATGCGTTCACCGCCGGCCGCGTCGAGGTGATGGTCCTGTTGGCGCGGCAGGCGTCGATCTCGATCACCAACGCGCAGCTCTACGAGAAGGCCGAACGCATGGCTCGGTCCTTCGCGCGGTTCGTGCCCCGCGACGCGGTGCGGGTCGTGGGGCGGGAGGAGGTCGTCGACGTGACGCTGGGCGACGCGGTGACGCGGGAGCTGACGCTCATGTTCGCCGACATCCGCGGCTTCACGACGCTGTTGGAGCGGCGCACCGCGCAGGAGTCGATGGCGCTGCTGAACACCTACCTCGGGGCCGTGTCGCCGGAGATCGAGCGCCACGGGGGCTTCATCGACAAGTACGTCGGCGACGGTCTCCTGGCGATCTTCCCGGGCTCTGCCGACGACGCCGTGCGTGGCGCGGAGGCGTTTCGCCGTGCGGTGGATCGGCTCAACGCGACGGACGCGCTCGGACTCGCCGAGCCGTTGAGGGTGGTGATCGGGCTGCACTCGGGGCTGGTGATGATCGGCGCCGTGGGCTCCCGCGAGCGGCTGGATCTCAGCGTCGTCGGCGACGCGGTGAACCTGGCGTCGCGATTGGAGGGCATCGCGAAGGTGCTCGGCGTCGAGGTGATCGTCGCGGACTCGGTGGTGTCGCGGCTGCGTCCGTCGACCGAGGTGCACCTCCGAGCGCTGGGGCCGGTGCAGGTGTATGGCCGCGACGGGGCCACCGTGGTGCACGAGTTGAGGCTCTCGGGCGCGGACGGTGCGCCGCCGCCGCCGGACTCCCCTCGGTTCGAGGCGGGGTTGGTGGCGATGCGGGCGCAGGACTGGGCGAAGGCGGCGGCCGACTTTCGGGCCTGCCTGGAGGGCTCGCCCCATGACGCGGCGTACGGGGCGCTGGCTGAGATGGCGTCCATGGCGCAGACGTACGGCCAGCAGGCACTGGAGAAGGGTGGCGTGCGGCTGGTGGAGGCGTTGGGCTGAGAGACTGGCCGAGTGACTCGCCGCGCGGGTGGCCCGCTGAGCGGCCCGGTCCGCTCAGCCGCGATGCGGGCAGCGGCGTCGGAAGGACTCGGCGTAGGTCTGCACGCGCGCCTGCAAGAGGGGGTCGGCGGTACAGCGGATCCCGTCGCCGACGCGGTTGGGGATGAAGCGCCGGGGATCGGCGTCCGTGACGACGCGGTCGAGGGCCAGGCGCCCGACCGCGACCTCGGGTCGATCCTCGGGCCAGGCCTCCGCCGCGTCGTCGAGCACGTCGGTCTGCCGCCCGATCGTCAGGACGAGGTCGAACTCGACCTGGCCGGTGCCAGCGAGGCGCTCGCGCAGATCCTCGATGAGATAGTCGGGCGGGAGCGCCTTCGCCGCCTCACGGTCGACCGAGCGCGCCGGCGCGACGGGTCGCCACGAGAACTTCGCCGGCGTCTGGTCACCCTGGGCGTCCACCAGCCAGAAGGCATGGATGGCCCACCACTGCTGC
>CALBMW010000222.1 GCA_937896275.1 uncultured Myxococcales bacterium | reverse complement strand
ACGTGCCGCAGCGCGGCGCGCAGGAGCGCCTCGGCGGCGGCGTGGTCGCCCGCGGCCACCAACGCCTCGGCGGCGGCCTCGGCCGCGGCCGCCAGGGGCTCGATGCGGGCGAGGGGTGATGAGCCGATGGTCATGGGTCCTCCGGGCAGGCGGCGTTCGGTCGAAGCGCAGAGCAAGGGGCGGACCAGCCCCCCACGGACGAGGTCGTTCGGCCGCCCCGCCCCGCGAATCAAGCGCACAGCGGGGCCACAGGGCGAGGAGTCTGCGGCTCTCGCGGGACGGCACCTTGGGAATGCCCGTCAACGGGGTGACGCGGGACCGTCAAGGCACGGGTCAGGAGGGATGATTCGTTCGGGCTTACGGGTTAAGGTGCGCGTCGGGCTCGACCCACTCGGGCGTCGAGCCACTCGGGTTCGGCCCGGCCGGGGTTCGAACGGTGCTGCGACTGTCGCGGGGTTCTCGATGACTTCACGCCACCTGCTCCTGTGCTTCGCGTCGCTCGTCGCGGCGTGCTCTCCGATTCGCGACAACGAGGCCCGCCCCGCGCGGGCCGGCGATCGCTGTGACGAAGACATCGACTGCGGCTCGGGGTTGGTGTGTGGCAGCGCCGGCCTGTGTGCCGAGGCCGGCGAGCCGGGGACCGCGGGGCTCGAAGACCCCTGCACCGCCGACGAGGCTTGCCGCTACGGCCTGCTCTGCAACGGCGTCGGGCGCTGTGGGCGACAGCGAAAGGGCGACGAGGACGACCGCTGCCTCTCGGACGCGAGCTGCCGGACGGATCTGGTGTGCGGGCACGACGGGAAGTGCACCGCGCCGGGCGGCGCCGGCACCGGCACCGACGGTGACGGCTGCGGCGTCGACGACGACTGCGCCTTTGGGCTGATCTGCTCGCCCGACGCGACCTGCGTGCCGCTGCCGCGCTGGTCGGGCGTGCGCTGCGAGGGGGGGTCACCGTCCGGGGGCCCGCAGGTGCTCTTCGAGGTACCGCGCGGCACACCGAACGACGAGTTCTTCCGCCTGCCCTACCCCAATGACGCCATCCTGCGCGGCGACCGGATCGATCTCGGGGGCTTCCCCGGCCTCGATCAGCTGCCCGAGCCGGGCACGCTCACCGGCACCTACGCGGCGGCGGTCGCGAACGAGCCCGGCGACTTCAGCCCCAACAGCGCCGCCATCGTGCGCTTCAGCGGCCCCGTGGACTTCGCCACGCTCGTGTTCGGCGGCGACACGCCCACCTTCCTGTTCGTCGACATCACGCCGGGCGAGGCCGCCGCGGGCCGCCAGCCACGATCGCGCTTCTTCGCGACCACCGACCGCGGACGCTACATCTGCAACAACTGGCTCGGCATTCGCCCCTCGGAGGGCTCGCCCCTCGAGCCCGGCCACACTTACGCCGTGCTCTTTCGGCAGGGCGTCAGTGATACCAACGGCGTGCCGCTCGAGGCCGCGCCGGACTTCGCCGCGATGCTGGCGGACACGCCGCCGACCCACCCCGCGATGTCCTACGCCTGGACCCGGTACGCGCCGCTGCGGGCCTGGCTCGACGCCACCGGCGTCCCGGCCGAGGATGTCATCGGCGGGACGGTCTTCACCGTCGGCGATCCCACGGCCCGGCTGGCGGCCGTGCGCGCCGCCGTCGAGGCCGCGCCGGCCCCGGAGCTGCGCAACCTGACGCTCTGCGACGGGGGTACGGACTCGCCGTGTGAAGGGGGCGGCGAGCGCACCTGCGGAGACGTCAACGGGCTCTTCGCCGAGTACCACGCAGCAGCCCAGCTCCCGAGCTTCCTGCGGGGCGTGCCGCCCTACGACACCTGGGGCGGAGACGCCGAGCTACGAGGCGCGCGGCCCCGCCTGCAGCGTCGCGCGAGCGTGTGCATGGCCATCGCAATCCCGCGCACGGCGCCGCCGCGCGGCGGGTGGCCCGTCGTCATCTTCGCGCACGACGTCGGCGGACACTTCCGCACGCCGATCACGCGCGGGCTGGCCAACAAGCTCACCATGCAGGGCTGGGCGGTGGTCAGCTTCGACGGCGTGCTGCACGGCACGCGCTTCTCGCCCGATCGGCTGCCCGAGGCGGGCGAGGCCGAGGCGCGGCTGTATGCCCTCGATCAGCCGGGGTTCCTGCGCGATCAGGCCCTGCAGGGCGTGGCCGATCTGCACGCCGTGACCCGCCTGCTGCGCGAGATCGATGCGCCCGGTGGCGGCCGCTTCGACCCCAACCAGGTCGCCTTCTTCGGTCACGGGCGCGGGGCCGAGCTGGGGGTGCCCTTCCTGGCCTTCGAGCCCACCGTGCGCGCGGCCGTCCTGGCCAACGGAGGGGGCGGCATCGTCGACTGGCTGCGGATGACCAGGAAGCCGGCCAACCTGGGCGCCGAGATCGGCATCGCCCTGGCGGACGACGAACTCAACGGGATGCACCCGGCGCTCCATCTTCTGCAGACCTGGCTCGACCCCCGCGATCCGATGAACTACGGCCGCCTCCTGCGCAGCCCACCCGAGGGCGTGCCCGCCAAGAACGTCCTGCTGATCTACGGCGTGGGTGACACGGTCACGCCGATGAACCCGATGACCCACCTGACGGTCGCCACCCGCGTCGAGCGCGTCGGCCTCGAGCTCGAGAAGATGGAGGCGGTGCCCGCCACGGAGTCGAGCCCGGCCCGCGGCAACGTGCGTACCCGCGACGGCGCGCGCACCCAGGTCGTGAAGCAGTACGACCCCGACGGCGCCTTCGACGGCCACGACGTGATCTTCGAGCACCGGCAGGCGATCAACGACCTCAACCAGTTCTTCATGAGCCTGCTCGCCGATCGCGAGGGCATCCCGACGGTCGGCGCGGACTGAGACCGACCGGGTTCCGGGCACCTCAGGCCAGCGGCCGAGGCCTCGCGAGCAGCACCCACTGCACGCCGAAGGGATCGGCGACCCGGCTCTCGACGCGATAGCCGGCGGCGTCGAGCAGCGCCCCGAGCGCGTCCGGCGTGCGGGCGCGAGTGCGCCAACCAAGCCAACGAGCCATCATGGCGCGCTGTGGGTGCTCGGCGGTACACGTCGTGAGCAGCGCCCCGTCGAGCGTCAGCCGCCCGCGAAGCATGTTGAGGTGTTGGACCAGATCCGCGTCGTCGAGGTACTCCGAGAGGCCGACGTACAGCACCAGATCGAAGGGGCCGGCCGGGCACTGCTCGACCGTCGCGCCGACCACCTCGGCGTCGGGGCACGCGGCGCGCGCCAAGGCGCGAGCCTGGGGATCGGGATCGGCCAGGACGAGGCGGGCGGCGCCCATGGCGCGTGCGTCCCGAGCGCTGCCGCAGGGCACCGAGAGCACCGCACGCGGGGCCAGGGCGCGACCGATCTCGAGGGTCGCCAGCCAGCGGTGACGGACCGCGCGCGCGGCAGGCCCCGCGTGGATGGCCCGGTCCACCAGCCGCCCCAGTGCGTTACGCCCCGAGGGCCGGTTCGCGTAGATCTGCTCCATGACCAGCGCGGCCCCGCCCAGGCGGCGAGCCAGGAACGGCACCGCCGCCGCGTCGAGCCAGGCACCCCCTCGCGCGTCATGAGGACCGGTCAGGCTGGGCGGCGCGGTGCGCGGCAATGCGGCCGTCGGCGATCATCTCGGCAAGCACGGGCGCGATGTCGGGGC
>CALBMW010000221.1 GCA_937896275.1 uncultured Myxococcales bacterium | reverse complement strand
GGGGAGGCGGACCGGGCCCCGCGCGCGGGGGTCCCTCCGATCGACCCATCACGCGACGCAGATCCCCCGGCGCGACTCGGCGTGGCGCCCCGGCGGGACCCCGCGCCGGGACCCGGATCGCGAGGCCCGGGCGCCGCACCGTCTGCGAGGCGCCCCCGGCGCGGACCGTCATCGCGTCGCCGTAGAGGAAGACCGCCATCAACTCGCCGCCCGGCGAATAGGAGACGACGGCGATGCCGCCGCGGATGCCCACGGTGCCGACGGGCGTGGTCACGGTGACGTCTCGCTTCTTGCTGATGCGGCCGCCCACGAAGCGCAGCACGCCCTTGCTCATGCTGGTGGCCATCTCGCCCGTGCCCCGCTCGGCGTCGTAGACGTAGCGGTCGATCACCAGATCGCTGCCCGCGCCGACGCTGAGCGCGGTGCCGTCGGCGAAGACCAGCTGGGCGCGCCCGGTGGGCCCGCAGGTGATCCGCTCGTCGCTGTGGAGGCGGCTGCCGGCCTTCAGCTCCTCCTGCGCCCCGCCCGCGGGCTGCCCGTGCGCGTCGGGGACCACGGCGCTCGCCACGCCGATGTCGACCGCGTAGGCCGTGGCCGGCGACGCGAGGGCCGCGCACAGCAGCACCGCGCACGGCAGCGCCGCCACCGTGACGGTGAGGCGAGGCTTGGTCCGGCTGCGCATGGCGTACCTCCGAGGACGAAGCAAGGGTCAGAAGACGTAGGAGGCCCCGCCGGACGCGAAGGCCCCCGACCAGGTGTAGAGCGCCAGGTTCGACGGGTGATCCGCGTAACCGCCGCTGATGAACACCGACAGGTGGTCGCCGATCGGCATCTGCGCGAGCGCGGTCACGCGTAAGTCGGTGTCATCCCGTCGGGTCTCGGGGTCGAGGTCCTCGTCGGCCTCGTCGTACCGGGTGAAGGTGTGGTCGTAGAAGACATCGACTGACGCGGGCGCGGTGCTCGAGAAGGGCGAGACGAAGGGGATCGCCAGCCCGACCAGCCCACCGTAGGCTACGCTCGCCTGGCTGGCCACGTCGGCGCGGAGGGTGGCGCCGTGTCCGCCGACGACCACCCAGAGGTGGTCGAAGAGGCGGTCGCGGAGTTGGACCGCGCCGCGGGGCGTGAAGCCGGTCTGTTCGCTCGCCGAGGTCGCCACCGAGCCATCGTGGTAGGTCACGTGGCTCGCCTCGAGCACGACGTCGGTCCACAGGCCGGTCGTGAGCGGCGCCGTGAGGGTGAGGCCGCCGCCGAAGCCTACCGAGAAGAGGTCGTCGCCCAGCGTCGTGAGGCTGGTGAGCCCGTAGATCCAGATGTTGGCGCCGTCCTCGGGCCGCGCGGTCAGCGGGAGGCGCGGCCCGACCACCAGGCCGGCGGTGCCGATGTCGTAGTCGGTCACCTCGAGTTGGCGGGTGAACGAGCCGACCGCGATCGCCTCGAGCGTGAGCCCGCTGTCGAGCTTGGGGTCATAGACGTAGTCGAGCGCGGCCGACAGGAAGCCGTTTCCGTCGGCCTGCGCCCGCTCCGAGGCGGCGAGGTCGTAGGAGACGCCGCCGACCGTCACCGACTGCGCCGAGGGCGCGGAGTTTGCGTTGGACTGATAGCCGAGGGCGGTGGTCGCCACGCCCCGAAGGCGGTGCCGGGACGCGCGCGCGTCGGCGAGCGCCAGCAGCGCCTCGGCCTCGCCCCGCGCCTGGGCGTCGAGGGTGGGGGACTGCAACGCCGACGACGCATAGGCGCGCGCCTGCGCGTCGGAGCCGATCCGCAGGTACAGGCCGCCCAGCTGGATGCGGACCCTCGGCAGGTCGGGATCGACCAGGACCAGACGCTCCAGCGCCGCGATCGCGCCCTCGAAGTCCTCCTCGCGCAGCGCGATCTCTGCGAAGGCAAAGACCTTCTCGACGTCGCCGGGATCGGCCAGCGTCGCGGCGAAGGCGGCGCGGTGGTCATCGCTCGGCGAGGCGGCCGACGCGGGGGACGCGACCAGCAGGACCTGCAGGGCCGCCAGCGATAGGGGGATGTTGATCTTCATGATGGGCGTCGGGTGGTCGTACTGTAGCCCGGTCGTTCCAGGGAGTGCCAGGAGAGCCATGCGCTTGCTCGAGGTCGTGCGGCGGACGCCGGTGTTGGCGGGGTTGGCGACGCTGGCGGCGGCGCTGGGCGTCCTCGCGGCGGATCCGGGCGGCTTCGTCACCGCCGGGCGCAACACGGTCTTCGATCTGTACCAGCGGCTCGCCCCCCGGTCCTACCAGGACGCGGCGGTGCTGGTGGTGGACATCGACGACGAGTCCCTCGCCCGGGTGGGTCAATGGCCCTGGCCGCGGCTGCGGGTCGCCCGGCTGGTCGACCGGCTGGCCGACGCGGGCGCCGCGTCCATCGCCTTCGACATCCTGTTCGCCGAGCCGGATCGGACGGCGCCGGCCGCCATGCTCGCGGTGTGGAGCGAGTCCGTCACGTTGCCCGACGCCGTTCGCCAGACGCTGCTGACAGGTCTCCCGGACCCCGACCGGCTCCTGGCCGAGGCCTTCGCCCGGGCGGGCAACGTGGTCACCGCCTTTGGCCCGAAGTCCAGCGGGGGCCCCGGCGCGTCGCCCGCCCTCAAGGCCAGCTTCGCCACGGCCGGCGACGATCCGCTGATGTTCCTGCCCGACATCGGCGCGGCGGTGACCGGCCTCGCGGCGCTCGAAGCCGGCGCAGCGGGCAACGGCAGCATCGCCTTCATCGCCGACCGCGATCTGACCATCCGCCGGTTGCCGCTCCTGGCGTCCTATGGCGGCAAGCTCTATCCGTCGTTCGCGCTCGAGGCGCTGCGGGTCGCCTTCGGCACGAAGACGATCATCGTCAAGGCGAGCGGCGCGAGCGGCGAGGACGCGTCCGGGCAGCACAGCGGGCTGATCAGCCTGCGCGTCGGTCCGGTGACGGTGCCCACCGACGCCCAGGGGCGTCTCATGCTGCACTACACGGGCGAGGTGCCGGCGCGCACCCTGCCGGCGTGGCAGGTGCTGGCGCCCGACTTCGATCCGAGCCGCGTCGAGGGCAAGATCGTCTTCGTGGGCACGTCGGCGGCGGGGCTCCGTGACCTCCGGCCATCGCCGCTCAACCCGGTGATGCCCGGCGTCGAGGTCCACGCGCAGGCCGCCGAGCAAATCCTGGGGGGCGAGTTCCTGCTCCGTCCGGACTGGTCGGCGGGGCTGGAGTGGCTGATCGCCCTGGCCGCCGGCCTGTTGCTGGCCGTGGCCGTCGCCCGGTTGGGCCCGTGGAGCTCGCTCGCCGCCTTCGTGATGACCGTCGGGGCGCTCGCGGGGGGCTCCTGGTATGCGTGGTCCGCGCAACACATGCTGCTGGATCCCTTCCTCCCGGGCGCCGCCGCGGTGGTCGTCTTCGGCGTCGGCCTGGTGGGCAGCTACCTGCGGACCGAGGGCGAGAAGAAGCGGATCCGCGGAGCCTTCGGTCGCTACCTCTCGCCACACCTCGTCGCCGAGTTGGCCCGCCACCCCGAGCGCCTGAAGCTGGGCGGCCAGACCCGCGAGATGACCTTCCTCTTCTGCGACGTGCGCGGCTTCACCCGCATCTCGGAGTCGCTCAAGGACGATCCGCAGGCCCTCACCCGGCTCGTCAATCGCTTCCTGACGCCCTTGACCAACGAGATCCTCGCGCGTGGGGGCACCATCGACAAGTACATGGGCGACTGCATCATGGCCTTCTGGAACGCCCCCCTCGACCAGCCCGACCACGCCGATCGGGCCTGCGACGCGGCGCTCGCGATGATGGTGGCCCTCGAGCGGCTCAATGACGCGCTGGCGGCCGAGGCCGGGGCCCAGGGGCGCGCGTTCGAGCGCCTCGCGGTGGGCATCGGGTTGAACAGCGGGCCCTGCGTCGTGGGCAACATGGGTTCGGAGCAGCGCTTCGATTACTCGGTGTTGGGTGATGCGGTGAACCTCGCCTCGCGCCTCGAGGGCCAGTCGAAGACCTACGGCGTCGACATCGTGATCGGTGAGCGCACGCGCGCGTTGGCGCCGACCTGGGCCGCGCTGGAGTTGGACCTGATCGCGGTGAAGGGCAAGGCCGAAGCAGTGCGCATCTTCACGCTCACCGGCGCACCCGAGGCGGCCGCCGATCCGGCCTTCGTCGCGCTCGCCGAGCAGCACCGCGGGCTCCTCGAGGCCTACCGAGCCGCCGACCTGGGCGCCGCGTCGGAGCGTCTCGCCGCGTGCCGCCGGGCCGCGCCCCGTCTCGACGGACTGTACGCGCTCTTCGAGGAACGCCTGCAGGCCTTCGAGCACGAGCCGCCGCCGCCGGCGTGGGATGGCGTGTTCGTCGCGAAGAGCAAGTGACGCCGCCCTGATGCGGGCGGCGCGGCCGTTGAACGCCAGCCAAAGCGCGGGGGGGCGTGCTATACCCAGCGCTTCCCGACCTCGAGGGCCCACCCATGCATCGCATCGACCTGCTCACACGGGCTGCCCTGCTCACACCGGCTGCCCTGCTCACACCGGCTGCCCTGCTCACACCGGCTGCCCTGCTCACGCTGGCCGCCCTGCTCGCGGTCCCGGCGCACGCCCAAGAGTGCCGAGCCTTGATCAACCTGACGTCACACGTCGCCGACGTTCGCGTGGGCGCCAAGCCCGGCGTTTCCGTCACCCCAGGGATGGCGGTCGGCGTGGGCCGCCAGGTGTTTCGGTTGCGCCTCGACGAGCACGAGGAGGTGCTGACCAGCAAGCACGGCCAGGCGACGCTGACGTGGAACACGCTGGTGGCGGTCGACGGCGCGGGCAAGGCCCACACCTGGCTCGACCAGAAGCCGGACCTGCAGGCGCCCGAGGACGCAGAGGACGGGGGCATCAACGAATGGGACGCGACGCACCAAGCGTCGATCGTGGGGATCAACGGGCCCTACGTGTCTCTCTTGCTGGGTCGGGGCGGCTATGCCGGTGGCGCCCACGGGTTCGACGACTCGGACGCGATCTCCCTGGCCGCGCCCGACGGTCGGGCGGTCGACGTGGCCGCGCTCATCGGCCCCGCTGGGGTCGCCGCCGCGGCGCGGTGGCTGGCGGTGGCGGTCAAGGCCCGTGAGGACGACTACGATCCGCCCCAGGCGACCGTCGAGACCCTGAAGCACGGCGCGCTGGTGCTGCTGCGCGACGGTCGGCTGCGCGTCGACGGGCTGCTGTCCTGCTGCAGTTGGGCCGAGAACCACAACCAGTTCGAGCTCGAAGCGCCGCTCGACAGCGTCCCGGCCGGTTTGGCGCCCTCGGTGCCGGTGGGCGGGTGGTTCACGCTCCCGGGGTGCGGCGCGGTGCGGGTCGAGGGCGGCAAGATCGAGGTCAGGCCGAGCGGCAAGGCCGTCAGCAGCTACCCGCTCGACGCCGGCCGGCAGGTGCTGGGCGTGTCGTGGATCGACGCGGACGCCCCCGCGCTGCCCGATCAGCGCAAGGCCGCCGCCGCCGTGGCGCCGAGTGGGAAGCCCGCCGCGGCAGACCGCCCGGCTGATCCCAAGGCGTCGATCAACCAGGGATGGGTGGCCTTCCAGGCCGGGGACCTCGCCGCCGCCGAGTTGGCCACGCGCCAGGGCCTCGAGGGAGCCGAGCGGGCCAAGGACGACCGGCTGCGCGGGATGGCGCTCTACAACCTGGGGCGAATCCACGAGGCACGCGGCCAGCGGGCCGAAGCGATGGCGCTCTACGAGGCCTCGGTGAAGGCGCGGCCCAACAAGACGGTGCAAGCGCGGCTCGAGGGGCTGCGGACGGCGAGCCCCAAGTAGCGGCGAACGTCGGGCACGCCGTCCAGGTTCTTCGTCCGACGGATGCCGGCGGGCATCCGATCCGCCGCGCTCCGATGCCCCTCGCACTCCGCCCACCTCATCCGCCCCCAAGCGCGCCCGCGCCGCGACCCATTGCCCCGCCCCCCTCCTCCGCCGCATCCTGGCGCTCACTCGACACGAGGTGCCCATGCGCGCGAACCGTTGGGGGCTGCCTGGCCTCCTGGTCCTCGTCCCGGCGCTCTGTCGCGCCGCGCCGCCGACACCGACCGCCGACGCCTCCGCGAGCGACCGCCCTGAGATCGACGGATCGGCGGACGCGGCGGCTGCGCCGGAGGTCGCGCCCGCGCCCAAGCGCCTGTGTCACGCCTTCGTGGCGGGCCTCGTGATCACCTCGGGCGAGGCGGGCCTCGTCGACTCGACCATCAAGCGGCGCATCCGCGAGACGATGGAGGTGGTGGTGCACACCTGGGGCACCAGCCCGCGGCTGGGGGACGATCTGGCCACCGCCGCCTGTCGGCAGAAGGCCTTCGAGACCTGTGAGGCAGCGCCGGGGACCTCGGCTTGCCGGTTCGCGGTTCGGCGGGGGCCGGCGCCGATCTGGGACGAGGCCGAGGTCGTCGCGCTCGCGGCGCCCGAGCCGGCGAAGGCGCCCCGGAAGAAGCGGACGGCGGCCCGGAAGAAGAAGCCGGCGCCGAAGAAGAAGCCGGCGCCGAAGAAGAAGCTCACACCGGGGAAGAACTGAGCTCCCCCCACTCGAGGCTCCGCCGCCACAGCTCCGCCGCCGCCGCCTCGTCCTTGGCCGCGGGGTTGGGCTCGCGCTCGGCGCACCGGTCGTAGTAGCCGCCGTCCACGAGCTGCTCGAGCGGGGCCGTGGCGCAGTGCAGGGTCGTCAGGGCCCCCTTCTCGACCGTGATCATCCGCCGCTTGACGAGCGGGCGAATCGGCCAAGGTATGCGGCGCCACACGTCGCTCGCGATGACGCCGGGGTGCAGGGCGTAGTTGGTGACGCCCGTCCCGCGCAGCCGGCGGGCGAGCTCGGCCGTGAAGAGCACGTTGGCCAGCTTGGACACCTCGTACTCCTTCACGCCCACCGTGGTCGGGGTCTTCTGGCGCAGCTTGGCGTAGTCGATCGCGCGCGGCTTGTAGTGCGCGATGCTGGCCACGTTGACGATGCGCGCCGGCGCGGACGCCTTGAGGCGGTCCACGAGCAGCATCGTCAACAGGAAGTGGCCCAGGTGGTTCACGCCGAACTGGATCTCGAAGCCATCGGCCGTCACCCCGCGGTGACCGGCCAGCCCGGCGTTGTTGATCAACAGGTGCAGCGGCTCGTCGCGGGCGAGCACCGCCGCCGCGCAGGCGCGCACCGAGGCCAGCGACCCCAGGTCCAGCTCGACGAAGTGAGCGTCCCCGCCCGCGGCTGCGATGGTGTCGAGCACGGGCTGGGCGCGCGCTCGGGTGCGGCACGCGAGGATCACGCCCGCGCCGCGCTCGGCGAGGACGCGCGCGGTCACCGCGCCGATGCCCGT
This sequence comes from uncultured Myxococcales bacterium, assembly GCA_937896275.1. Classification (GTDB taxonomy): domain Bacteria; phylum Myxococcota_A; class Bradymonadia; order UBA7976; family UBA1532; genus JACKDN01. The sequence continues at coordinate 7,666 of CALBMW010000221.1, read as the reverse complement.
GTTGGCGCCGGTGACGAGGGCCACCTTGCCCGTCAAATCGCGATCCGCCATGCCTACTTGACCTCGAGCAGCTCGACCTCGAAGACGAGGGTCGCGAAGGGCGCGATGTTGGGCGGCGCGCCGCGGTCGCCGTAGGCCAGCTCGGGCGGGCAGACCAGCCGCGCCTTGCCGCCGACCTTCATCATGCCCACGCCCTCGGTCCAGCACTTCACGACGCGGCCCAGCGGGAACTCCGCCGGGCTGTTGCGCTTGTAGCTGCTGTCGAACTCGGTGCCGTCGATCAGCGTGCCGCGGTAGTGCACCTTGACGGTGTTCTCGCGCGTCGGCTGGGCGCCCGTGCCCGCGGTCAGGCTCTTGAACACCATGCCCGACGCGGTCTGGGTGGCGCCCTTCTCCTGGGCGGCGGCCGCCAGGAAGGCCGCGCCCGCGACCTTGCCGCCCTCGGCCGCCTTGGCCTTCCGTGCCGTGGCCAGCTCGTTGATCTTGGGGCCGAACTCCTCGAGCGTGACCGCGGGCTTCTTGCCGGTGACGCCGTCGGCGAGGCCCTGCTGCACCATCGCCAGCTCGGCCGGCGACAGCACGAACAGCTTGAGGCTGTCGGCGATGGACAGGCCCAGCGCGTAGAGCGTCTTCTCGTGGTCGTCCCTGGGTGGGGCGGCCAAGGCTGTCCCGGCGAAGGCCGTGACGGCGAGCCCGCAGGCCAGCGCTGCGGTGATCAGGTTCTTCATGGTGACCCTTGCCGTGGGGCGGTCGGGGGTGCCGGAGTGCACGGGGCGGGAGGGTGCGCCGTCGGGCGCTCTTGGGTCAAGGCTTCGCAGGGACGTTCCAGCACGAGGACCAGGCCTCGGCGCGGGCGCTTGCCTCGGCCAGCCAGGCGCCCGGGAGGTCGGTGAAGGGTTCCTCCTTCTCGGCCTTGGGGGCGGGCTTGCCCGTGAGCGTCGCCATCAGGCGAGGCGTCAGCGATCCTGCCGCCTTCGGGTGCCCGCGCCGTGCTGCGACGGCCAGCCAGGTGAGCGCGTCGACATAGGCGGCGCGCTCGCTCGGCTCCGGCCCCTGGTTCATGTACATCGTGCCGATCACCAGCACGCCGAGCTCGTATTGGGCGTCCAGGTGCCCGGCCCGCGCCGCCTGCCCGAAGTCGCCGCGCACGCTGTCGTAGGTGGTGGTCAGCAGGTGTTCGTCGGCGGCGCGCGCCGTGGCCAGCGCGTCGTGCGCCTTCTGGTAGGCCGCTTGGGGATCGGCGGCGCCCGTGGGGCACTGCTTCGCGGTCGACGCCACCTCGCTGGGCCGGCTCGTGGGCTGGCTCGCGGGCTGGGCGAGCAGGATCAGGACGAGGGTCAACGCGTGCATGGTGGGGTCGCTCCAGGAGGACGTGGCGTGGGGTCTCGCGTGGGCTCGACGAGGCGTGAATCTTAGCCGTCAGCCGTCAACCGTGGGGCGGGAGCGTCTCGAGCCCGTGGTAGAGCCCGTAGAAGTGCCCGGCACCCCCAAAGCACCCCCAGAAGTGCCCGGCACCCCCAAAGCACCCCCAAAAAAAAGAGGCGGCCAACCCCCCCGGGTCGACCGCCTCTTCGAGATGCCGAGCGACCTGCGTCACTCCATGAGACCATTCCCCGCCCCGGCGCGGCCCCGGCCCATGCCGGTGGTGTGCGTTCCGAGTCCCCGGCGCCTGGCGCCGTCCGGCCTTCCCTGGCCGCGTCGAGGTGGGGCGATTCGCTGCCCCGTCGTCGTGCCGTCGACACCCACACCTTCGTCGGATCGGGGGTGCAGGTGAAGCGCTTTCGGCCCGCCTTAGGGGCGCGAGGAACGACGCACGGATAAACCGGCCTCGCCCGCGGAAAATGGGGCTTTCAGCGAGGTGGCAGGGCGTCGATCCAGAGCCCGACGCGCTCGAGCGTGTCGGCGTCGAGGTAGGGGGGGCCCGACCGCGGCATCCGCGAGCCGACGCCGCCCACGGTGGCCTGGGTGCCGTTGATCTTGTGCCACAGGTAGCTCGCGGCCCGGTCGCCGGGCTCGATACGGCTGAGGGGGGCCCCGCTGGCCGCTACCCCCACGGTGCCCGCCACGACGTCGTCGAGCATCATCCCCCCGGAAGCGCCGCCGAGCGTGTGGCAGCCCGCGCAGCGCACGTTCACCAGCGCCTGCATGCCCGCGGTGTCCAAGCCGCAGGGCACGTTGGGTTGCCCGGGCGTCCCGAAGTGGTCGCCGATCGGCATGGCCGCCTCGAAGTAGCGGTCGCGGCCCCGGCACCAGTTGGCGCCCGCGTCGTTCTCGAGCGCGTCGAAGTGCGCCGGATCCAGGTTCAGCGAGGCCTTTCGGGCCGACACGAAGTCGCCGCCCACGTCGTAGGCCACGCGGTCGATGAGCACGCCGCCGCAGGTGATGCTCACCGAGTCCCCGTCGTTGCCCAGGGCGAAGCTGAAGGTACCGAAGGGCACGAGGCCGCCGTTCACCGCCGGATCGGCGCTGCGCGCGAAGACCACGTAGGCGCCGGCCGTCACCACGCCGTGCAGCGCCGTCGAGTCGCCGCCCGTCTCGGACGCGGCGCAGCCCTCCAGGTCCAGGTCGGCCGCCGTCGGGTTGTGCACCTCGAACCACTCGGCCGTCGTCTCGCCCAGCCCGTCGTGCGGGTCGTACAGGATCTCGGTGACCAGCAGATCGCCCGCGGCCCCCGGCGTCGCCGCGTCGGTCTCACAGGCGCCCGCGACGCAGATCTCGCCCACGTCGCACATGACGCCCTCGCAGGGATCGCCCACCACGCAGGCGCCGTCCTGGCACGCCTCGCCGACGTCGCACATGACGCCCGCGCAGGGATCGGGGAGCGCGCAAATGCCCTCGACGCACAGCTCGCCGGCCTCGCACATGACGCCGAAGCACGGATCGGGGCAGGCGGGGTTGGGCTCGCGCGGGGTCCCTCGGTGCGCGTCCGCGGGCACGTCGGTGCTGAAGTAGGTCTCGAAGCCCAGGCACCACGCGGCGCCCTCGTCGTTGGTCGCGGCGTCGTAAGCGCCCGGATCGAGCTGCACCGACGCCTGGTGCGCGTTGGGGAAGGCCCCGCCGACGTCGTAGGTGACGGCGTCGATCACCACGCCGAAGCAGTCGAGCGTCAGCGTGTCCCCGCCGTTGCCGAGCCCGAAGGTGAAGGTGCCGTCGGGCCTCAGGCCGCCGTTGACCATGGGGTTGGCGTTGCGCGCGTAGAGCAGCTCGCCGCCGCCCTCGATGATCGCCGCGAGCACGACCCTGGCGCCGCCGTCCTCGGCGATGGTGCAGCCGGTAAGATCCAGCGGCTCGCCCGCGAGGTTGTGCAGCTCGAACCACTCGGCCGTGGCGTCGTCGAGCGCGCCGTGCGGGTCGTAGAGGATCTCGGTGAAGATGACCTCGCCCGGCGCGGGCCCCACGCGGTCGGCGCAGACGCCGGCGTCGCAGATCTGGTTGGCCCCGCACGGGTTGGGGTCGCACAGGTCGATCGGGCACTCGACGTTGGCCGCGCCCGGGGTGCCGCGGTGACTCTCGACCTCCAGGTCGGCGACGGCGTAGACGGCCTCGTCGGCGGCGAGGCACCAGCTCCGGCCGGCGTCGTTGGCGTCCGCGTCGAGCAGGGTCGAGGATAGCTGCACCGAGCGCCGCGGGCTGACGCGCGGCCAGCCGTTGGCCCCGCTGCCGTAGGTCACCGCGTCGACCACCAGATCGCCGCAGCTCAGCGTCAGCGTGTCGCCGCCATTGTCGAGGCTGAAGCGGAACAGGGCGTCGGGCACCAGCCCGCCGTTGAGCGCCGGATCGTCCGAGCGCGCGAGCAGCAGGTAGCCCTCGGCGGGCACGATCTCGTCGACGAAGGCCGTGCCGCCGGAGGCGTCGGTGACCGCGCAGTCGATCAGGCTCACCGGCACGTCGTTGGGGTTGTAGAGCTCGAACCACTCGGCGGTGGCGTCGGCCAGCGGTGCGTGCGGATCGGCCATGATCTCGCTGATTACGATCTGCCCCGGCGCGTCCGGCGGGAAGCCCTCCACGCAGGCGCCGCGCAGGCAGACGTTGCCGGGCTCGCACGCGGGCGCGCACACCACGCCCGGATCCTCGACGGTGGTCAGGTGCACGGCGTCGGCGGCGGCGTAGCCATCCGTCGAGCCGGCCCCGCGGTCGCACCAGGTCCACGTCGCGCCCCCGTCGATCGACATGCGCATCGCGACGTCATAGGAGCCGTGAGCGGGCGCCACGCCGGTCGCCACGTAGGCGTCCACGCCGGGCTCGCCCGCGTCCGCCGCGTTCCACCCCGGATCGGGCAGGGCGGCGGGCAGGAAGGTCCAGGCGTCGTCGTCCTCGGGCGTGCCGGGGGCAGCGTAGGCGGCCTGCACCTTGATGCGGGGATCGACGTCGACGCCGTCGGTGAGATCGGTCAGCCCCGGCGCATCCAGGCGCCCGTCCATGGTGAGGGGCATGCCCTCGATGAGCTCGACGTCGGCCTCACCCTCGACCCGGCAGGCGACGATGACGAGCGGCGGCGGGCAGGCGGGGTTGGCCGCGCCGGGCGTGCCACGGTGGCGGTCCGCGTCGGTGGGGCCGGGGAAGTAGACGTCCTCGTCGCGGGCCACGCACCAGGCCTCGCCCACCGCGTTGTCGGGCGCGGCGGGATCGAGGCTGATGCTGGCCTGGCGCGCGTCGGGGAAGCGGGGGCCGTCGTCGTAGGTGACGGTGTCGATCACGACGGCGCCGCACCGAACCTCGACGGTGTCGCCGCCGTTGTTCAGGCCGAAGTTGAAGGTGGCGGCCACGTCGTCGAGCCCGCCGTTCAGGAGCGGATCGCGGCTGCGGGCGAAGATCAGGAAGGCGCCGGGCTCGATCACGATGCCGTCGAGGGGGGCGTGGGCGGTGGGATCGGCCAGGACGCAGCCGTCGAGCGCGCGCGGATCGGGGGCCACGCTGTGCACCTCGATCCACTCCGCGTCGTCCTCGGAGAGGGCGTTGTGGGGGTCGTAGAGGATCTCGGTGATGACCAGCTCACCGGGCGCTGGCGGATCGTAGCGGGGGCCGACGCCACCCATGCCGGGCTGGCCACCCATGCCGGGCTGGCCACCCATGCCGGGGTCGCCACCCATGCCGGGCTGGCCACCCATGCCGGGCTGGCCACCCATGCCGGGCTCGCCACCCACGCCGGGGTCACCACCCACGCCGGGGTCACCACCCACGCCGGGGTCGCCACCGGCGCCGGGGTCACCACCCACGCCCGGTGTGCCGCCCACGCCGGGTGTGCCGCCCATGCCGGGCTCGCCCCCTTGGCCGGGCTCACCGCCGATCGGCACGCCGCCCTGGCCGGGTATGCCGCCCGCGCCGGGCTGCCCGCCGGCGCCCGTCCCGCTGTCGCGCGGCGTCGCCGATCCACTGCCGCTGTCGTCACCGTCGGCGCAGGCCGTGACGCTCAGGACCAGGGCAGCGGCCAGCACGGCACACCAGGGCGCCGCGTGTTGCGAGTGCTTCCACCTCATCGATTCAGCCCCTTCGGTCGAGTGACGGGGGCGCGGTGTCGGCGGCGCGTGCGACGCCCCGGTGACACCCGCGCCTCGAACCGCCTGGACCTTGGCACGACGCCCCGTTTCGACACCAGGGGCGTGTTGTGTGGGCTGTCGGCGGCTGCTACCAAGTCACCCCACACGGGCCCGGCGCCCGCCAGGAGCACCCCCGTGAGGTTCGGTCGATGAGGAAACGGTGGTCTCACCCGCCCGCGCTGCACCGCCCCGGCCCGGGCGTCCATCGGCGCGTCAGCTGGCTCGAGCTGTTCTACGACCTGATGTACGTCGCCACGATCATCCAGCTCGGCAACGCGCTGGGCGGCCACGTGAGCTGGTTGGGGGTGCTCGGCTTCGCGGCGCTGTTCACGCCCGTCTGGTTCACCTGGACCGGCTTCACCTTCTTCACCAATCGCTTCGTCGTCGACGACGTGCTGCACCGCGCCGTCGTCTTCGCGCAGATGTTCGCCATCGGCGGCATGGCGGTCTCGGTGGCGCGCGTGGCCGAGGGCGACACCCAGCTCTTCGCGCTGTGCTACGCGGCGGCCCGGTGGGTCCTGGTGGGGCTCTACGTGCGCGCCTGGCGCCACGTGGCCGGCGTGCGGATCTATGCGCGGCGCTTCATCATCGGCTTCGGCGTCGCGGCCTTGCTGTGGACGGCGAGCGCTTGGGTACCCTGGCCCTGGGTGATGCCGGTCTGGGGCCTGGCGACCGCCATCGACCTCTTCACGCCCCTGAGCCCCCAGTCGCGCGCGCTCGCGTCGCGCTTCCCGCCCGACGTCGGGCACATGAGCGAGCGCTACGGCCTGCTCACGATCATCGTGCTCGGCGAGTCCTTCGTGAAGGTCCTCAGCGCGGTGGCCGACGCCCCGGGCGGACGCTCGCACGCCGGCATGTTGCTCATGGCGGCGCTGGGGCTGGCCGTCACGTGCTGCCTCTGGTGGCTCTACTTCGACGACATCGCGGGGGCGCGCATCCGGCGCGGTAAATTCACACCTTTCGTTTGGATTTACGCGCACTTACCACTGACCATGGCCATCACGGCGACCGGGGTCGCGGTGAAGAAGGTGGCCTTCTTCGACCCGATGGTCGCGGCGCCGACCGCCTACCGGTGGTTGCTCTGCGGCACGCTGGCGCTGGCGATGGGGACCGCCGCGGTGCTCGACGCGGTGACCGAGCGCCGCGAGAACGAGCTGAGCGATCGGCTGCGCGGCCGCTCGCCCTTGGTGGCCGGGGGGGTCCTGCTGCTGCTGGCGGCGGTGGGCGGCCTGATGCCGGCGGCCCCCTTCGTGGGGCTGGTGGTGCTGGCGATGGTGAGCCAGGTGGCCTTCGACCTCGCGATGGCGCCCCTCGCAGGCGACGAGCACGAAGACCACGACGCCCAGTCCATCTTCGACCTGGTGCGTGAGCCCGAGGTCCCCGACGCGCCCGTGCCGGTGCGCCGCGACGCCACCGAGGCGGTGCGCCTGGGCACCCCCGATCACCTGCGGCGCGACCTGTACTTTCACCTCATGGAGGGATCGTGGCGGCGGCTCTTCGGCGCGATGGGCATCGCCTACCTGCTCGCCAACCTGATCTTCGCGGGGCTCTATCTGCTCGACGCGCAGGGCGTCACGAACCTGGATCCGCGCTCCTTCATCGACGCCTTCGCCTTCAGCGTGCAGACGCTGACCACCATCGGCTATGGCGTGATGGCGCCCGCCTCACCCTATGCCCACACGATGGTGGCGGCCGAGGCGCTGGTCGGCATCGTGGGCGTGGCGGTCTTCACCGGGCTGGTCTTCGCCAAGGCCTCGCGCCCCCGATCGGCCGTGCTGTTCAGCAAGGTCGCGGTGGTGGTGTCCGAGCACGGCGTGCCGACGCTGATGCTGCGGGTCGGCAACGCGCGCGGCAACGAGATCGCCGAGGCCTCGGTCCGCCTGGTGGTGATGTGTGACGAGGTCAGCCCCGAGGGTCACAGCATGCGACGCCTGCGCGACGTCATCCCCACCCGCGCGCGCACCCCGGCCTTCATCCTGGGCTGGACGGTCATGCACCCGATCGACGCCGACAGCCCTCTGCGCGGGCTGCTCGACCGGCCCGCCGCCGAGGTCTTCCACAGCCTGATGGTCACGCTCACCGGGCACGATCTGACCTACGCCCAGACGGTTCACGCCCGACACACCTAC
>CALBMW010000220.1 GCA_937896275.1 uncultured Myxococcales bacterium | reverse complement strand
CGTGGTGGCCGGGGCGCCGACGGTCGTGAGGTCGTGGTGGCCGGGGCGCCGACGGGTGGCCCGGCAGGACGGAGGAAGTGCCTGACACTTCTCGCGGTCCTTACAGCGAGTTGACAGCCATCGGCCGCTCGGCGCCGTCCTTGTGGCACACTGCCCGCGATGATCGACCCTTGCACCCTCGACCGGCCGCGGCGCCGGGGCAGGGCCCTCTCCGCGGCCTCAACAGGGCCCGCGGTCGGGGCGACGCCCGCGCGCTCTGCGCGACCCCCATCGACGAGCACCGGCGCCCTCGCCCTGGCCGGCCTCAGCGGACCCGCGCGTGCATCGACACAGGCTCGCCGGCTGGCACCGTCCGTGAGTACTTTCGCGTGCCGTCCCCACCGCTTCGCAGCCCGCCCGCGCCGGCCCGCTGAGTGATCCACGTTCGGCCGTGACCACGGCCGCGGAGACCTCGATGTCCACCTCGCTCCACCTTCGCCTCCTCGTGCTCCTGCCGGCGCTGAGCGCGACGATCGGCTGCCTCTCCGAGGCCCCGAGCTACCTCGCCGAGACGCCGTCGGGCTCGGGTCCCGTGGTGCGCTTCGACGTGCTGCATCGGCCCTTTCCCGAGATCCCGCTGCCCAACGACTTCGCCACCCGCCGTGACGCCACCTCACCGACGGGCCGCCGCCTCAACGCCAGCGTGCTGGCCGGACCGACCGTGTGGGAGCGCGAGACACGGGCGCAGCTGGACAAGCTGTCGGGTTGGGGAACCCTCGCGCCGATCACCGTCTCGTTCGAGGCGCCGATCGATCCCACGGTGATCCTCGCGCACCACGGCGACGACACCTTCGACTACAGCGACGACGTCGTGCTGATCATCGACGTCACGCCCGGATCGGCGGGCCTGTGCGAGGCGGTGCCCCTCGACCTCGGGCAGGGCAACTACCCGCAGGTGCTCGCGGAGCCGCAGGTCTACGACGCCGATCCCCGTTCACAACTCCAGACGCTCGTGTTCGAGGAGACCGAGGAGGACGTCAACGGCAACGGCGTGCTCGATCTGGGCGAGGACACCGACATGGACGGCGTGCTCGACCACCCCAACACCGTCGACGGCACGCCGGACTCGCCGCTGCTCGAGTTCTACGAGCGCGAGAGCAACACGCTCATCATGAAGCCGGTCATGCCGATGCGCGAAGAGACCACCTACGCGGTGGTCCTCACGCGGCGCCTGGTGTCGCCCGCGGGCGAGCCGATCCGCTCTCCCTTCGACGGCATCAACCACGCAGGGCAGTCGGACGCGCTCGCCCCTCTCCCCGGTTGCCTCGGCCGCTACGGTCTATCCATCGCGAATGTGGGCTTCACGTGGAGCTTCACGACCCAGAGCATCAGCCATGACTACCGCCTGGTGCGCGACGGCCTCTACGGCATTGGCGCGCTGGCCCACTTGGCCACCGACTTCCCCCCCACCCTGTCCCGGCTCGACGAGATCCGCGACGCCGAGCCGGGGATCTCGAACACCCACATCGTGCCCACCGATGTGTTCCTCCCGCTCGCACGGCAACTCCTCCAGGTCACCGGCTCGTCCTCGGACGAGGTGGCGGTCTTCGAGGCCAGCCTGAAGTCGGTCGACTTCGTCGTCGCCGGCGCGGTCCGGTCGCCGCAGATGTTCCCGCGCGCCGACGCCGACGGGGCGATGCTGCCGCTCTACAAGCAGGTGTGGGATCTGGACGCTGCGCCGCGCGGCGAGGACGTCAGCTTCTGGATGTTCGTGCCCAAGAACCGCGTCGGCCCCGCTCCGGTGGCGATCTTCATCCACGGTCACGGCGGCAGCAAATTCGACGCGCTCCCCTTCGCTGGCCTGCTGGCCGGCTATGGCATCGCGACGATGGGCATCGACGGGCCCGGCCACGGCGTGAGCGGCAAACCGACGCTCTTCGCCTTGGTGCGGACCCTGTTCAAGACGGCCGGGGTCGCGGGGCTCGCCGAGTCGCTGCTGTCCGGCCGCGCGATCGACTGGACCGGCGACGGCCAGGTCGACTCGGGTGATGACTTCTGGACCTCCTATGTCTTCCACACGCGCGACGTGGTGCGGCAGACGATGGTCGATGGGATGCAGCTGGTGCGGACGTTGCGCGCCTTCGATGGCACGGTGAGCTGGGCCTTCGATCCGGCCGGCACGGGCGCGCCGGGCCTCGCGGGCGACTTCGACGGCGACGGCGTGGTCGACGTCGGCGGAGCGGCGGCCATCCACGTGATCGGCGGCTCGCTGGGCGGGATCACCAGCGCGGTGCTGGCGGGCGTGGAGCCCCAGATCGACGACGTCGTGTCGATCGTGCCCGGCGGCATGCTCGGCGAGATCGGAACGCGCTCGACGCTGGGCGGCGTGCGCAACGCCATGGTGCTGCGCGCGCTGGGGCCCATCTTCTACGCGGATCAAGGGGCGCTGATGATCCGCACCAACGAAGGCCAGACAGAGAACGTCGCGCTCCGGGTGCAGACGCTGCCCGAGCTGGCGCCGGGCGACACCGTGGTGCTCGACAACCAGCAGACCGACGAGTACCGGTGCGGCGCCGTCCAGCCTTCGGGCACCTTCCGCGTCGCCGTGTCGACGGACGCCGGCGACCCGCTGCGCTTTCGCGTCTTTCACGGACCCCTCGCGCCGCGGGCGCCCGAGGGGTGTCGGATCCCGGCCGAGCCGCCCTACATCGATCTCTCCACCTTCGGCGCCGA
>CALBMW010000219.1 GCA_937896275.1 uncultured Myxococcales bacterium | reverse complement strand
CCCAGATGGTCGTCTCGATGCGCGCCATGATGTCCTCCTGCTCGGATCGCTCGTCGCCGTGTTCCGATCCTCGCTACGTCCCGGTCCGACGGATGCTGCCGGTAGGGGTGCCCTCACACCCTGCATGGCCGCCGGTCGGCGCTTGCGCATCGGCACCGAGTCCGCGATCCTGCCGCCTTTGTCGAGGACACCGATGGGCACCGTTCGGTCGCGACGTCGTGCGTGGGGCTGGGGGATCGGCGGCGTGACCGCGCTCATCGCCACCCTCGCGTCCGCCACCGCCGCGCCCCTGCCCGCGACGCGGGCCGTCTCGAACCTGAGCCGCGGGTTCAGCTTCGAGCCGCCGCTCACCTGCGTCGCCGAGGCGCCCTCCGATCCGCTGGTCATCTACGTCGGCGGCGGGGTGGGGCAGGTCTTCGCCACGCGCGACGGGGGCGTCTCGTGGGAGCGGTCGTCGCTCGGCACGGATCGCCAGGGCTATCGCGGCGCCCTGCGTGCGCACGGCGACTCCGACGCGGTCGACGGGCCACGGCCCGGTGAGTCCGCCGGTGTGGAGACCGTGGGCAACCTGGCGGTCCTGACCCCCGACGCCGTGTTCACCGACGACATCTTCACCTACGTGGGCGACCGGCCGGCCGAGTTCGATCCGCCGGTCGTCGGCGCCCTCGACTCGGCCATCGCCGACCGGCGACCGGGCCGCATCGGCGACGACGACGGGGCGGCCTTCGAGCGCGACCAGGCGGGCTGGCTGCGTTGGTTCGTGCGCGCCAAGACAGGCTGGAGCCTGGGCTTCGGATACGCGCTGGTGTTGCGCGTCCATCAATGGACGCCGATCGGCGTCACGGCGCTCGACGTTCACCCGACGGATGCTCGAGACGTGCTGGCCGCGACCGAGGATGGCCTGCGTCGTTCGCGCGACGGCGGGTACTCCTGGCCGCGCGTGCTCGGCGACGCCGATCTCGAGAGCACGGCGATCACCGCGTTGGCCCGCAGCGATCGCGCCCCCGAGCGCGTGTGGGCGGGCACCGCGGACGGCCTGTATCGCTCCGACGACGGCGGCGATCGGTGGCGGTCGGTCGATGACCGCGCCGTCAGCGTCATCGCCCTCGATCCGCGCGATCCGGCGCGGCTCCTCGTGGGCGGCCAGGACGGGTTGGCCCGGTCGACGGACGGGGGCGTCACCTTCAGCGAGGTCTTCGCGCCCTCGGACCCGCGGGCCCGCGCCGTGCACGCGGTGCAGTTCGATCCGGGGGATCCGCGCCGCGTGCTGGTGGCCACCGGCGATGGGCTCTTCGCCAGCCACGACGACGGCGCCACCTTCGCGCGCGCCGGCGGCCTTCAGTTCGCGGGCGTCGATCTGCGCGCGGTGGCGGTGGGGTCGGGACCCGGGCAGGTCGTGGCCGCCGACGCGCGCGATCTGTGGGAGAGCCGCGATGGCGGCGACCACTGGCAGGTGCTGTCCTTCGGGCAGGCGGGCTGGGATCTGCAGGTCGCGGCCTTCTCGCGCCACGACCCCGAGGCGCTGCTCCTGCTCACCGAGACCGAGCTCCTGCGGCTGGCGCGGCAGGCCCCGCGCCACGCCTCGGGCGAGGTGGTGCGGGCCTTCCGGGCGCAGGCGGACTCTGAGCCGTCGGCGGCCCGCGCGGCGGCGGCGGCGATGGCGACGACGGGCGCCGGCGTCGAGGCGCGGATGGACTACCGGCGCCGCTCGAGCTGGGCCAACCTGCTGCCGTCGGTCACGGCGGGTCTGGTGGTGCGTGACGTCGATCTGGCCGGCAGCCTGATCGACCGCACCCGGGGCGTGGGAGGGGGCGACGGGCCCGACTTTCGCAACGCCGCGCGCCTCGGCGACCTGGGCGTCGCCGTCTTCGCCGCCTGGGATCTGGCCAACACGATCTTCGACGACGACGAGGCCGCGATCGGCCGCGTGGCCTGGACGCTCGAGGATCTGGAGTTCCTCGTGCGCAACACGGTCGTCGGGCTCTACCAGGAGCGGCGCCGCCTGCAGCTCGAGGCGTTGCTCGCCCGCCCCGACGGATCCAGGGCCGGCCTGATGCGCGATCTGCGCATCGAGGAGCTCACTGCCCATCTCAACGCCCTGACCGGCGACCTGTTCGAACCCTTCTCCGCCTTCTAGCCAGACAAAGACCGGAGCGCCCGCCGATGCCGATCGACTCCCTGATGAGCCTGCTGTGCCTGGCGCTGCTCGCCGCGCCCGCCGTCGCGCAGCCGCGCCGCGTGACCGACCCCCGACGTGCGTGAGGCCCTCGACGCGCTGAAGGCCGAGCCCACGGCGCAGGAGGTCCAGCGCGCCGCCCTGGCCTTCTTCGCGATCGATCCGGGCACGGTGGGCGGGATGCGGACCCGCGCGTCGATCAAGGCGCTCCTTCCCACCCTCGAGGCCGAGCTGCGGGTCAACGACTCGACCGTCGACTCGGACACCATCAACCGCGTGGACTTCGACCCCGACATCCCGGCGTTGGTCGGCACCACGGGCGCGGACGTGCTCGAGTATTCGGTGCGGGGGCGCTGGAACCTGCCGCAGTTGGTCTTCAACAGCGAGGTGCTGGACGTGACCTCGCTGGCGGTGCTGCAAGAGGGCGTGCTGAAGGAGGTGACGCGGCTGTATTACACCCGCCGACGCCTGCAGGTGGATCGCATCGTGAGCCCGCCGGGCGACGTGGCGACCGAGCTGTCGAAGGATCTGCGCATCGAGGAGCTCACGTCGCTGCTCGACGCGATGACCGGCAACCTCTACAGCCGCCGGGCCGAGCGCGCCGCGCGCCTGAGGGGCCGACGCTGACGCCGGGTCGCGGACTCGGCGGGCGCCCCCAGAGGCCGTCAGTGCTCGGCGTGAGCCTCGTGGGCGACCGTGGCGGCGCGCTGGCTGGGCGGCACCTTGCCCTTGGGCGTCTGGCCGAGCTGCTCGAGCAGCTTCTGGACCTCGAGCCCCTTGGACTCGTAGGGGATCTGGTGAGACGGGTTCATGGTGATCTTGTCCCCGCACCCCGCGAGGGTCACCACGGCCACCAAGAGGGCCAGCAAACGAACCATCGTGCGCTCCAAAGGCTCAGCGTCGGGCGAGATGATAGGCATTGTGAGGCGAGCGTCAAGGCGTCTGGCTGGAGCCCCGCTTGACCCCGCGGCATCGTTGGGGCTCTCCTGCCGCTCTTCTCTGGGCCGAGGAAACGCCATGAAGCGTCCGGACGGCGTGGATCGCCCCAAGGACTACATCAGCCGCGAGGGCCACGCGCGACTCGCGGCCGAGCTGGACTCGCTGCTGCGGGTCGAGCGACCGCGGGTGTGCAACAACGTCACGCTGGCCGCCGCCGAGGGCGATCGCAGCGAGAACGCCGAGTACATCTACGGCAAGAAGCGCCTGCGGCAGATCGACAAGCGCCTCGAGTTCCTCGACCGCCGCCTCGACGCGCTCGAGGTCGTCGAGCGGCCACGCGACACGGGCAAGGTGGTCTTTCTGGCCTGGGTCGAGCTGCGCGACGAGGAGGACGCCACCGTGAAGGTGTACCGACTCGTGGGCGCCGACGAGACCGACGCCAAGGCGGGCTTCATCTCGTGGAAGTCGCCGGTCGGGCGGGCGCTGCTGGGGCGGCGGATCGACGACGAGGTCTGCGTGCAGACGCCCGGAGGCGAGAAGGTCTACACCATCCTCGGTATCTACGCCGAGCCCCCCTGAGGGCGGTCAGCTCGGGCAGTCGGTCTCGCTGACGTGCCAGTCCGTCACCTCGCGGTTCGACCGACTCGCTCGGCGGCCTGGGCCAGCGCGGTCTCGAGGGGTTGTCCCCTCGGGCGGGTTTCGGCTTAACTGCGCCCCATGCGCAGCGCTCTCGTCGCCATCCTCTGCGCCCTCGGGGCGATCGGCTGTACCACCGCGTCGGGAGACGCCGAAGCGGAGTGTCAGACCAGCGCGCACTGCGCCGGCGATCAGGTCTGCCGGGTCGGGCGCTGTGGCCCGCCCGGCTGCGGCGACGCGGGCCTCTGCCCGTCCGACACTGTGTGCGTGGCGGGCGCCTGTCGCAGCACCGCCGACCGCTGCCGGGCCGACGGCGACTGCCCCGGCGGCCACTGCGTGGACGGCGAGTGCTTCACCGATCAGTGCGCCGAAGGCGAGCGCCGCGAGTGCTCGACCGCGTGCGGGGCCGGCATGGAGCGCTGCGTCAGCGGCACCTGGCGCGGCTGCAGCGCGAGCCCCGTGCAAGAGGTCTGCGGCGACGAACGGGACAACGACTGCGATGGGCAGACCGACGAGGCCTGCGCGGGGTGCGCCGACGGCGACGAGCGCGCCTGCGCCACCGAGTGCGGTCCGGGCACCGAGCGTTGCGTCGGCAGCGCGTGGCGGGGCTGCACGGCGCCCCGCGTGCGCGAAGAGCAGTGCGGCACGGGGGTCGACGAGGACTGCGACGGCGCGATCGACGAGGGGTGCGACGACTGCGCCGAGGGCGCCGCGCGACCCTGCAGCACCGCCTGCGGCGACGGATCGGAGCGCTGCGAGGGCAACACGTGGCGCGCCTGTGACGCAGCGTCCCCCATCGACGAGCTGTGCGACGGGCAGGACAACGACTGCGACGGGCGCACCGACGAGGAGATCACGCGCAGCTGCGGCCACGCCTGCGGGCCGGGCACCGAGATCTGCGAGGGGGGCGCCTGGGCCGGGTGCAGCGCTCCCGAGGACTGCGCCTGCGGGGGCGAAGACACCGACAGCCAGGTGTGCGGTCAGTGCGGCGTGCGCCAGCGCAGCTGCGCGGGAGGCGGCTGGGGGGCGTGGAGCGCCTGCGACGAGAGCCAGGTGGAGTGTACGCCGGGTCAGGACGAGGAGGCGCGCTGCGGGGCCTGCGGCTCGGATCGGCGGGTCTGCACGGCGGCGTGCGGCTGGGGTGACTGGCAGGGCTGCAAGGCCGAGGGTGAGTGCGCGCCGGACGAGGTGGGGCGCGAGGCGTGCCCGGGCGGGTGCGGTGAGCGCGAGCGCACCTGCACTCAGGACTGCGGATGGGGCGAGTGGAGCGCCTGCGGTGGCGGCGGCGAGGGCTGCGGGATGGGCGACGTCGAGACGCGGGCCTGCGGGGCCTGCGGCGAGCAGCGGCGCCTGTGCGGCGCGGCCTGCGCTTGGGGCGAGTGGGGCGCGTGCGAGGCGGGCGGGGCCTGCACGCCGGGCGACGAGGAGGGCGAGGCCTGCGGCGCCTGCGCGGCGCGGGTGCGAACCTGCACCGACCAGTGCACGTGGGGCGGCTGGG
>CALBMW010000218.1 GCA_937896275.1 uncultured Myxococcales bacterium | reverse complement strand
GGGCGGCCGCGGTCGCATCGCCGGCATCGATCCGGTCATCGTCGCCGACGACACGGCCGTGGTCTGTCCATCGCGGTGCGCGAGAAAGCTGTGCAGGCACTTGGGGCACTTGATCTGCAGCCCATCGGGCGGGATCTTGCTCTCGCTGATGTTGTAGTCCGCGCCACACTTGGGGCAGATGATCCTCATCGGCACCTCACACGGCGGAACGCCGGCGCAGGATTGCAGGGGTGGGTCTTCAAGAGCGGAGGGGACGCGATCGGCACGGGGCTGCTACTTTCGCGAAGCACACCAATTAAGGCGCGTAGGCTCACCAATTACGGCGCGAAGCTGACCAACGACGGCGCGAAGCTCGATCGATGCGGCCGGTGGCTCGGTACATTCGGTCGGAAGCTCCGTAGGTCCTGGCCGGAAGCTGCATGGCCCGCGGCCGCACGATCAATAGGCCGCCAAATCAAACAACAGGCCAATCACGACATGCGGCCGGCAACGCCGAAACGGATCGAACCGCGGGTCCACCCTCTCCACTTCCGAGGCATCCTAACACCGGGGGGATCGATGGGCAAAAGCATGCTGGGCACCTCGGGCTTCGGGCGCCAGAGCCCGTGGGCGTTGCCCTGGGTCGTATGCTGGGCGGTGCCGGCGGGCGCAGGCGCGGCGGACACCGCGCCTCCCGCCGCGCCTCCCACGCAGGCCATCGAGGTGCGCGCGGGCGCGCTCGTCCCGGCGCAGGTGCTCGACGGGGCCAGCGTGAGGCTGGCCGCCGCCTGGCGACGCGCCCTAGGCGCGGGTCTGTGGGTGGCGGTCGAGACGGGGGCCAGCCGTACGACGATCAGCGCCCTGGGCGCGCCCCTGAGCATCAACGCCGACACCCTGACCGTCCGCGCCGACCACACACAGTGGACGGTGCCCGGCCTGCTGGGCGTAGCCTGGGGGGGCGACGACGGCGACGCGCGCTGGGGGCTCGCGCTCCTCGGTGGGGTCGCCTGGACCCACGCCTCGCTGGACAGCGCGGTGGCGGGGGGCGACACCTACGCTTCCCGCAGCGACGACCGCGCCGACTGGATCGGGGTCGCGCGGGTCGACCTGTCCTGGCCGGTGACGTCGGGCGAGGTGGTGGCCGGGGGCGGCTGGCAAGCGACCGCCCCCCTCGGAGCCCCCCCGGCGACGGGCGACGTCCGGGCGACCGGCCTGTTCTTGGAGGCGGGATGGCGCGCGCTCTTTTGATCATCGCCCTGGGCGTCTTGGCGCCGGGCTGCGTCGACGCGCCGATCTTGCAGGTGGACGCGCCCCTGTTGGTGTTCAACACCTACCCCGCCAATGGCGCGACCATCGCGCGCGGCGACCTGGGCGAGTTGGCGGTGACCTTCAGCGCCGATCTAGGCCCCGAAGCACAGGCGCGGGATCAGGCGAACGATCGACTGACGCTCGCCGGCGCGCGCGGGCCGCTTCCCGTGGTGCGCGGCGACGCAGGCAACGTGGCATACGACCAGGACACCTTCACGCTGCGCGTGGTGCTCGATCCCGAGGTGCTCGCTCAGCTGACGCCCGGCCGCTGGACGCTCACCGTGGGACGCGGCTTCGAGGCGGCCGACGGGCGCCCGCTGCCGACGGACTACGCCGCCCGCTTCACGGTGACCCCGCAGTGACGGACGCAGTGACGGACGCAGCGACGGACGCAGCGACGGACGCAGCGACGGACGCAGTGAGGGAGCGCCCCGGACGCTACGGGATCGGCTCCCAGGGGCCCAGCGCGCCGTCGCGTCGGCGGCGCTCGAGCGGCACGACCCCCCGATGCACGCAGAGCGCACGAAAGAGCGGCCAGATCTTCTCGCCGTCGCGCACGGGCTTGACCTCGAGCAGGATGTCCGGCTGCTCGGGCGTGCTCATCCAGACCTGCAGCGAGAACGCGCCGTCGCGCTCGATGACGCGGGCGTCGTACTCCCCGGTCTGCTTGCGCAGTTGGAGGCGGAATGTGTAGCGGTCGACGTGGGGTTCCATCGCCGTTGATGGGTGACACACGCGGCGCCCGGACGCAAGCAGAGGATCGATGACGCGCGGCGCACCGAGGAAGGCCGGCCCCCGAAGCAGCGCCCCGAAGCGCGCGCGCAAGCCCGATCCCCGGGCCGGGAAAGCCCGGCCGCCGGCCTCGCTCCGGTGGCGCGTTCTCCGCTCGACCGGCCTTCTGGGGCTGGTGCTGGGCCTGCTCGGCGTGCTGGCTGCCGGGCTGGGCTACCAGTACTTCTCGCGCGATCTGCCCGACTTCGAGTCCCTCGCCGACTACCGCCCGCCCCAGGTCTCGCGCATGTACGCGGCCGACGGCACGGTCATCGCCGAGTTCTTCACCGAGCGCCGAACCGTGGTCGGGCGCGACCGCATCCCGGACGTCATGGTGCACGCGATCCTCTCGGCCGAGGACGCCGACTTCTACCACCACGAAGGCCTCGACTTCACCGGCATGCTGCGGGCGCTCTACAACAGCGCCCGCGCGGGCCACGTGACGGGCTCGGGCAGCACCATCACCCAACAGACGGTGAAGAACCTGCTCCTCACGCCCGAGAAGCGCTTCGAGCGAAAGGCCCGGGAGATCATCCTCGCGCGCCGCCTCGAGCAGAAGCTGAGCAAGGACGACATCCTCACCATCTACCTCAACGCCATCTACTTCGGGCATGGCCGCTACGGGGTGCAGGAGGCCTGCCGCTACTACTTCGGCAAGGACATCTCGGAGATCTCGCTGCCCGAGGCGGCGACGCTGGCGGGGCTGGTGCAGTCTCCCGAGCGGCTATCGCCCCGCAAGCACCCCGACAGGGCGACCGAGCGGCGGGCCTACGTCCTCGATCAGATGGCGCACAACGGGCACATCGGTCAGGCGGAGGCCGAGGCGGCCAAGGCCTCGGCGATGGCAGTGGCCGATGTGCCCGACGACGCCGTCGAGGAGGCCCGGTGGTTCGTCGAGGCGGCCCGGATCGAGGCCCGCGATCTGGTGGGCGCCGAGGCCGTTGCGGCCGGCGGGCTGCAGATTCACACCACCCTCGATCTGAGGCGGCAGCACGCGGCGGTCGAGGCGCTGCGGGCCGGGCTGCGCGAGGTGGACGCGCGCCACGGCTACGGGCGTCCGGCCAAGAAGGTGGTCACCGAGGCGGCTTGGCGCGCCGAGCGGACGCGGGTGCTGAGGGGGCAGCCACCCCCAGCGGGCGTCTTCGCGCCGGCGCGGGTCGAGAAGGTCACCGACCGGAGCCTGCTCGTCGACCTGGGGATCGGGCGCGCGCGCGTGAAGCTCGCGTCGGCCGATCGCTTCGTGGGCGAGGACGGCAAGCTGCCCTACGCGCCCGGCCAGGTGATCACCGTGCAGGTGCGCGCCGACGGGCCGCAGTTCCCCAAACGGATGGACGCGATCCTCGCCGGTGCGCCCCAGGCCGCGATGGTTGTGATCGCGCCGCAGACGCGCGACGTGCTGGCCCTGGTCGGCGGCTACCGGTTCGCAGACTCACCGCTCAACCGCGCCACCCAGGCGCACCGGCAGCCAGGCAGCGCGTTCAAGCCCTTCGTGTGGGGCGCGGCCTTCGAGACGCGCCGCTTCAACCCGGCCACGCTGCTGGTCGACGCGCCCGAGACGAAGCACGTCGGCAAGGGGCGCTTCTGGACCCCCAAGAACTACACGGGCAAATACAAAGGCGTCCTGACGCTGCGGCAAGCGCTGGCGCAGTCCATCAACAGCGTCGCGGTGGGCCTGATCGAGGACATCGGCCCGGAGGCGGTGCAGGACTTCGCGCGCCGCGCCACCATCTCGTCGCCTTTGGAGAACGGCCCGACCCTGGCCCTGGGGTCGAGCGAGGTCACGCCCATCGAGCTGATCAACGCTTACGCGACCTTCGCCGCGGACGGGCGGGTGGGGCAGCCGCGCTTCATCACGCGCGTGGTGCGCCCCGAGCAGCCCGACGCGCCACTCGTGGTGGACGCCACCGGGCTGCAGCAGGGGCTGGATCCCGCGCTGGTGTGGGTGCTGCGCGACGTGATGCGCAGCGTGGTGACCGAGGGCAGCGGGCGCAAGCTGGCGGGCTTCGCGCGGCCGGTGGTGGGCAAGACCGGCACCAGCAACGACGCGCGGGACGCGTGGTTCGTGGCTCTGCTGCCCGACGTGGTGGTGGGGGCCTGGGTGGGCTTCGATCGCCCCCGCTCGCTGGGCCGCAAGGAGGCGGGGGGCAGCACCGCCCTGCCGCTGGTCAAGCGCTACCTCGAGGCCATGGAGACCGAGGGTCCCGGCTGGTCGGCGCCGCCCGAGGGCGTAGTCGGCGTGCGAATCGATGCGGCCACCGGCAAGCTGGCCCCCGCAGGCGCGCCCGGCCTCGACGAGGTGTTCCTCGTCGGCACCGAGCCCACCGACTACGCGCCCGCCAAGGGCGAGGTCGACGCGGGCAGCTTCTTCTTCGAGGAGGCCGCCGGACCCGCGGTCGCGGTGCCCTCGATCGACGTGGTGCCGTTACCCGACACGCTGCGACCGGCAGCGCTGGCGCCGGTGCGCGTGGCGCTGCCCGTCGCCGAGGCCGATGACGAGACCGCGGACCGGGAAGCCGAGGACGGCGCGCCGTCCGATGACGAGGATCGCCCTCTCTAAGAGGGTGTTTACAAACCCTCGGCACTTCGCCGTGCACACCCCCCGACGACGATCTCTTCGTTGGTCGGCGCTTGAATTATCTCTGATAGTCCTGCGGCCTCCCGCCTCGACCTCGCCGCCGGTGGGCGCACCCGGCTCGACCTTGGATATGTAAACACCCTCTAAGAGCCTCCCCACAAGATCCGGACCGAGTGCAGTGCCGGGCTGCCGGTCGAGGCCAAGGCGGGAAGCTGCAGGAATACCCGGGGTATTCGAAGGCTTTCCAACGCAGACATCGGCCGGCAGAGCGGTGCTGCGCGACGCGGAGCGATTTTGTGGGGAGGCTCCTAAGGTCGTGTCCCACGCGTGGACAGCGTGCCCGCCGTCGTCCAAGATGAGCCCATGACTGCCAAAAACCCCCGCATCGGTGTCATCGGCCTAGGCCGCTTCGGTCGGGCCGTGGCGGAACGCCTGCTCCGCCTGGACGCCCTGGGCGCCGTGTGCGATCTCGACGCCACCCGCTGCGCCGCCTTCGCGACCGCGACCCGTCACGGCGATGCCCTGGCGCTGATGGCCGCCCCCGACGTGGACGCGGTGGTCCTCGCGACCCCGGTCACGACACGCGCGGCGATGGCGCGGGCCACCCTCGAGGCCGGCAAGGATCTCTGGGCTCCGCCGCCCCTCTGCCTGGCCGTCGCGGAGCTCGAGGCGCTCGTGGCGTTGGCGAGCCGCGCCCGGCGAGTGCTGATGATCGACGCAGGCGACGGACCCGCCCGGCGGGCCATGGCCCAGGCGATCGACGCGGGCGAGTTGGGCGCCCTGCAGATCGTGGAGGTGCGGCGGGCGGGCTTCGGCCCCTTCCGGCCCGACGAGCCGGTCGCCGCCCGTCTACTGCCCGATCTCGCCACGCTCGCGGGCCTGCTCGGCGAGGCTCCGCAGCGCCTCCGCGCCGAGAGCGCGAGCGTGGTGCAGGCCGAGGTGCCCGATCACGTGACCGCCCACGTCCACTTCGGTGGTGGCGTGAGGGCCGTCCTCACCGCCAGCCGCGTGCACCCCACGCCCGAGGATCGCTTCGTGGTGATCGGTGACGCCGGCATGCTGGTGCTGGAGGGCGCCCACCTGACGCGCCACACGCACTCCATCGCGTGGCGCGAGGGGCAGCCCGCCGCCGTGCCGGGCGGCGCGGAGGCGCTGCACATCGCCGACGGGCTCGACGCCGCGGTGGAGCGCTTCCTCGCCGCCGTGAGCGGGGGAGAGACCGCGCAGCCCGACGCCGCCGATGCGCTCCGCGCGCTGCGCATCTTCGAGTCCATCGGGCGGTCGCTCGACCGCGATCGGGCAGTGCCGACCGAGCCCGCCCCGACGGAGGCCCCGGCGATCGTCGGCGCCGGCGCCAGCGACGTCTTCGTGCACCCGACGGCGGTGGTCGACGGCCCCGTCGAGATCGGCGCCGGCACCAAGGTCTGGCACTTCAGCAAGTTGCTGGGCCCCCTGCACATCGGCGAACGCTGCAGCCTGGGGCAGAACGTGGTGATCGAGCGCCACGTGCGCATTGGCGACAACGTGAAGATCCAGAACAACGTGTCGGTGTACTCGGGCGTGATCCTCGAGGACGACGTGTTCTGCGGACCGTCGATGGTGTTCACCAACGTGGGCACGCCCCGCAGCCACTACCCGCGCAAGGGCGAGTACGCGGTGACGCGGGTCGAGCGCGGGGCCAGCATCGGGGCAAACGCCACGGTGGTCTGCGGCCACACGCTGGGGCGTTACTGCTTCGTCGGCGCGGGCGCGGTGGTCACCAAGGACGTCCCGCCCTACGCCCTCGTCTACGGAAACCCCGCCCGGGTGCGCGGCTGGACCTGCTTCTGCGGGCTGAGCCTGTCGCTGGGCGTGGACGCCTGCGGCGAGGAGGAGGCCGAGTGCGAGGGCTGCGGCCGGCGCTACGCCCGGGCCGGGCACGCGGTACGCCCGCTCGACGAGGACGCCACGTGAGCTTCCTGGGCCGCGCTCGACGGATCGGCGAGCAGGCCGCGCGGTCGGCCTACGACGCGGCCATGAGGCAGCCCGAGATTCGACGGCGGGTCGAGAGCGCCAAGGTGGTGCTCGACGAGGCCCGCGACGTGTTCGAGCATCGTTTCGAGCAGGCCGAGGCCGATCTGTGGACGTGGATTCAGCGGCTGCAGGCCGAGGCCGAACGCGTCCAGCGGCAGGTGCACCGGGCCCAGAGCGCGCACCACCACTACGATGTGCTCGGGGTGAAGCCGGGCGCGACGATCGAAGAGGTCAAGTCCGCCTGGCGCCAGCAGATGCGCCACAACCACCCCGACCGCTTCGCGCACGACGCGAAGGCCGAGGCGGCCGCGCACGAGCGCGCCCTGGAGATCAACGAAGCCTACCGGGAGCTCACGGCGCTGTTGACGGGGCGAGAGAACCGCCGCGCGCGCTGAGAGCCTGGCGGCGGATCAGGATCGAATCAGGTCAGGGTGGCAGGATCGACCGCCTGGCCGAGGAGCGCGCGGAGCTGCCCCCGTGAGGCCGGCGTGAGCTCGTCGAAGCGAACGCCCATGCCGGGATCGCCCGCGGACGCGAGCACGACCCGGACCACCTCGCCGGCGCCCTCGATGATCGCCAGGTCGCCCTCGATGACCGTGAAGCGCAGCCCCACCTGCGTGCCCACCGGCAGTGGGTGCGGCGAGCGGATGAAGCAGCCCGTCTCGGAGATGTCGGCAGCGAACTCGGAGCGGAAGGCCTCGAGCGTCGCGAACTCCTGGTTGATCGCCAGGCGATCTCCGGTGCGGCGGTCCATCGTCAGCCCCCACAGAACTCGTAGTGTTCGAGGTGGAAGTCCGGTCGCGGATCCACCGTGATGCGCTTGTCGAGGCGCGCCTCGAGCTCGGCGAGCATCGACCGCTCGTCCTCGAGCAGCAGTTGGGCCACCCGCGGGTGGGCGCCGATGCGGACGGCCGCCTCGTCGATGACCTCGGCCTCGCGCAGCAGCGTGCGGTAGATCTCGTAGGCCACCGTGGTGCGGCTCTTCAGCAGGCCCGAGCCGTCGCAGTAGAAGCAGGGCTCGCTGAGCGAGCGGGCGAGCGACTCGCGCACCCGCTTGCGCGTCATCTCGACGAGGCCCAGCTCGCTGATCTTGAGGATGTTGGTGCGGGCGCGATCCGACTGGAGGGCGTCGGCGAGGGCCGTGAACACCTTGTTCCGGTTCGCCTCCTTCTCCATGTCGATGAAGTCGATGATGATGATGCCGCCGATGTTCCGAAGGCGAAGCTGGCGCACGACCTCGTGGGTCGCCTCGAGGTTGGTGCGGGTGATCGTCTCCTCGAGGTTCCGCTTGCCGACGTAGCGTCCCGTGTTGACGTCGATCGCGCACAGCGCCTCGGTCTGGTCGATGATCAGGTAGCCGCCGCTCTTGAGCCACACCTTGCGGCCCAGGGAGCGGTTGAGCTCGATGTCGACCCCGAAGGCGTCGAAGATCGGTTCGGGCCCCGGGTAGCGCTTCACGCGGTCCATGTAGCGGGGCATGAAGCGCCGCATGAAGTGCGTGAGGCGCTCGAACTCGGGCTCCGCGTCGACATGAATCTCGGCGAGATCGGGGGTCACGAGGTCGCGGGCCGAGCGCAGGACGAGGTCGAGATCCTCATAGAGCGTGGCGGGCGCGGTGCTCGACTCGGTGCGCGTGAGGATGTCGTTCCACACTTGGCGCAGGAACTCGAGATCGGCGCGAAGCTCCTCCGGTGTTCGGCCTTCGGCCGCGGTGCGGGCGACGAAGCCGCCGCCGTGGGGCACGAGGGCCTCGAGGATCTCGCGCAGGCGGCGTCGCTCTTCGTCGTCGACGATGCGGCGGCTGACCCCCACGTGATCGACCGTGGGCATGTAGACCAGGTGGCGGCCGGCGATGCTGACGTGGCTCGTGACCCGCGCCCCCTTGGTGCCGATGGGCTCCTTGGCCACCTGCACCATCACCTCCTGACCTTCGTGGAGGAGGCTCTGGATGGGCCGATGCGCGAGATCGGTGCGGGCCTCGCTCACCGTGCTCGTGCCGGTGTCGCGGCGCGGATCGACGACGTCGGCCACATACAGGAAGGCCGCCCGCTCGAGCCCGATGTCGACGAAGGACGCCTGCATGCCCGGCAGCACACGCAGCACACGCCCCTTGTAGATGTTGCCGACGAGGCTGGCGTCCTTGCGGCGCTCGACGAAGATCTCGGCGACCCGGCCATCCTCGAGGAGGCCGACGCGCACCTCATGGGGTGCGCAGTTGATAACGAGGGCGTTGGGCATGGCGGCTATGGTGACGTATCATTGCGCGCGTGCCAAGCGGCGGCGGCGAGAGGCTTCGTGGATCTGCTCCAGATCATGCGCGCCAACGACCTGGAGCAGGTCGTGGCGGTCAACGACCCGGCGACGGGCCTCCTGGGCTTCATCGTCATTCACGACACCACGCGGGGCCCCGGCATCGGCGGCTGCCGCATGGTGCGCTACCCCTCCACCGAGGCCGCGCTCGGCGACGGCGTGCAGCTCGCGCGGGCCATGACCCGCAAGTGCGCGCTGGCGGGGCTCAACGCCGGTGGGGCGAAGGGCGTCTTCATCGACCACCCCGGCATCACCGACCGACCCGCCATGCTGCGGGCGCTGGGGCGCTTCGTGGAGAGCCTGGCCGGGCGCTTCTACACCTCCGGCGATCTGGGCCTGGGTCCGGCCGACCTGGCGCACGTGCGTGAGACCACCCGCTACGTCGCGGTGCCCGACCCTCACGCGCTCGACCTCGCGGGGGCCACCGCGGATGGCGTCGTCGAGGGTATCCGCGCGACGCTCGCGGCCTCCGGTTGCGGCACGCAGTTGAACGATCGGCGTGTGGCGGTGCAGGGCCTCGGCGCGATGGGGGGGCGCGTCGCGACCAGCCTCGCGGCGGCCGGGGCGAAGGTCATCGCGTGCGATCTCGATCCTGCGCGGCTCGCGGCCTTCGCTGACCTCCCGGGGGTCACGCTGACCGAGGCGGACGCCATCTACGACGCGCAGGTCGACGTCTTCAGCCCCTGCGCGGTGAGCGGCGTGCTCAACCTTGGCACCATCGCCCGGCTGCGCTGCCGGGCGGTGGTGGGCGCGGCCAACAACCAACTGGCCGACGCCGAGGCCGGTCGGGCGCTGTTCGCGCGCGGCATCCGCTACGCGCCCGACTTCGCGGTGAACGCCGGCGCAGTGATCCTGGGCGCGACCTACTTCCTCGAGATCTCCTTCGATCCCCACGCGACCGTGCGCCGCGCCGCCGAGCGCATCGGCGAGACGGTGCGGCGCATCTTCGACGAGAGCGACGCGAGCGGCGAGCCGCCCAGCGTGGTAGCCGACCGCCTGGCGAGCGAGGCGTTGGTGCGGCCCAAGAGCACCGAGGTGATGTGGTGGCCGGTGCAGTGAGGGTCCGCGAGCCGCGCCCGGGCCGCGCGCGGGGCCGCGCGAACGACTCTCAGCGGTGAAGGGCGGCGCGCACGGCGCCCACCGTGACCGACCGGGCCCAGCCCCCGAGGCGCCCCGCATCGACCGAGCGGCCCCGACGCTCCACCGTGTCGACCGTGCCCCACACCGCGCGCGGCGAGAACCAGCCGTCCACGCGGCGGCGCGCGTCGCCCTTCAGCAACACCGCTCCGTCACGCCGGACCCACAGCACACGATGGAGCACGCCGAAGTCGCCGACCCGGGCGAACACGACGTCACCCGCACGCGGCGCGCGGGTCAGCGGGGTCACCCGGACGCGATCGCCGTCGCGCAGCGCTGGCCACATCGAGCGGCCGCGCGCGACGAAGGTGACGGGCAGGCCCCGCGCGAGCAGCTCGAGGCCCATCGCGGCGGCCGCCGCGCCGACCTGGGCACCCTGGCTCACGCGGAGGACAGGACCTTGGGATCGATGATCTGCACCAGCCCGGGCGCGAGGCGGTCCCCCTGCCGGGTCAGCCCGGCGCGGCGCGCGGCCCACTGGCGCTCGGCGTAGCTCGGCAGACCGCCGAAGAGCTCGGCCGCCGCCGGGGTACCGGACTCGGGGATCGGCGCGTCGGTCTCGTTGAGCCGCCCGACGTACTCGATGGCGGCCATCGTGAGGTGGGTCCGCTCGCACACGTAGGGGCTGCGCCGGCCCGCGTCGCCGGTCTCGGCGTGGGACAACCCCGGACAGTAGCCGCACTTGCCGTGGAAGGTGCAGCCGCCGCAGTCCTGCAGGTAGCTGGCGCGGCGGATCTCGCGCTGCTTCAGCACCGTCGGGTGCTCGCGCCAGAGCGCCTCGAAGCTGGACTCGCGCAGATCACCGATGACATCGCGCCAGTTGATGCAGGGGTACAGGCGGCCGTCGGGGCTGATGTAGCCGCTCGCCGTCCCCGCCGAGCACGTGCGCTTCTCGCTCGGGATCTCGCCCAGCCAGTTGCCTTCGCCCACCTCGCGGCGCCGCTCGCCGAAGGAGTGCATGACCGCGAGGATGCGATCGGTGGGGTGCAGGCCGATCGAGCACAGGCCGAAGTCGCTCTGGTCGTCGGGCAGCAGGTGGCTGTCCGTCTCCCAGGTGGCGCCGATCTCGGCGGCCAGCGGCCCGACCTGCAGGTAGCCTCGACGGTTGTGCTCCATCAAGGGCGTCTTGAAGTGCGTCTTGACGCCGCGCGCGACGAGACGCCGGGCGGCGTCCAGCGACTTCGCGTGGCTGCCGGGGATGCGCGTCACCGCGTCGTGCTCGTCCGCGAAGACCGAGTACACCGAGATGGCCACGCGGTTGACGCCCATCTCGACCAGGGCGTCGGCGGTGGCGTCGTCGATGAAGTTGCCGTGGGTGTTGATGCGGATGTCGAAGTGGCGGCGCCGCGCGGCGCGCAGGAAGTCGAGACAGTCCGGACGGAGGAAGGGGTCTCCGCCGCTCACCAGCAGGCTGAGGCAGCCGGCCGCGGCGAGTTGATCGAGGATGCGCTCACACTCGGCGAGGTCGAGCTCGGGTTGCCGCCGCTCGGTGAGGTAGCAGTGAACGCAGCTGTGGTCGCAGCGCCAGGTGAGATCCCAGTGCATGACCAGGGGGATGGCCTGCTCGATCGCCTCGTTCAGGAAGGGCGAGATGGACTGAGTTTGCGTATCCATGGCCCCTCCCGGGGGAAGTCGAGGTCCAGACACCGCACCTGCTCGACCAGCTCGCAGGCCAGCGTGAAGGCCGCCGTGCGGGCGGCCTCGCTCGTCTCGTAGAGGGCTACCGAGCCCAACAGATGAACGGCCGCCCGATCAGGTCGCGCCGGCGTCGCCGCGGGCACATGGGCCTGATGAAGGCACCCCAGCACGCCCAGCGGGGCCCAGCCTGCGTCGAAGGGCCGATCCCGCCCCTCGCTCCAAAAAGGCGTGCCCCAGGCCACGAAGCCCGCGTCCCCACGCCGCACCACCACCCGCTCGTCCGTCAGCACCCGGTCGAAGCCAGCGCCGCGCGCCGCGGTGGTCTTGCCGGTGCCCGAGGGCCCGGGCAGCAGCCAGGCCTCGCCGTCGAGCACGCCCGCCGCCGCGTGAACCAGGAGGCCGCCGCGCGCCAGCAGCGCGGTCTGGAGGGCCAACTCGAGCACGGCGCGAAAGGACCCGCCGGTACCGTCGGTGACCGCCCACATCCGGCTGCGGGCCGGGTTCGTCGCAAAGATGAGATCGTCACGGGTGAACACGAAGTCCGACCCCGCCGGGGGCGTCGGTGTCTCGGCTCGCGCGTGAAAGTCCAGGCGCACGGACGGCTCGGCGGCGTCCCCGGCCTGCGTGAAGGCGCCCAGCGGCGCGAGCCGTGCGGCGAGCCACGTGGGCTCCGCCACCAGGTCGATCGCCAGCCCGCCGATGCTGATGCGCACCCGTGGGCTACGACTGGTTGTTGCAGAAGAAGGGTGGTCCAGAGGCCTGGTTGAGGTTGCCGCAGGCCAGCGAGGTCCGCTCGAAGGCCAGCGACGTCATGAAGCCGGGCTTCTCATAGGTGCGGCGCGCGCGGCGCGGCTCCTTGCGCTCGCGATTCGGTTCGTCGTTCACGGTCGTCACTCCTGGTGCCGCCGGAAAGGGCGGCGGGGGCCCGTTGGCCGGCTCAGTGGTAGATGATCACGCGCAGGTTGCCGCCGGGCAGCTTGATGATCGCCGCGAGATCGTCGCGCGCGTCGCCGTCGAAGCGACCCGCGCGCGACACCGAAAGCTTCTGATTGACCGGCGTGTCGAGCCGCACGTTGGCGGTGCGGGCCGCGCCCACCCCGGCGCCGATGCCGAAGTGCGCCGTGCCGTCGTTGTAGAACACGCGGCAGGTGGGGTTGGCCGGATCGGCGTGCGTCGCGATGAGATCCAGGTCGCCGTCGCCGTCGACGTCACCGACGATGTCGAAGATGCGGCCCCACTGAGCCTCGCCCCGCGAGATGCACTCGATCGAGACTAGATCCTGATCGAAGACCGCGAGGCGCTTGTTGGTCCGGTTGCCCACGATGAAGTCGGGCCGCGCGTCGGCATCGTCGTCGAGGTCGAAGCCGCCCACGATGAACGAGCCGAAGGACGGGCTGGAGGCCGGGCACGGGTTGACCAGGACGCGGCCCGGGTCGGACGCCACCGTCGCGGGCAGCGCGTCTCCGCCGTACCACACCTCGGTCGTGTTCAGGTTGGGGCCGCCGCCCGTGACCAGATCATCGGCGCCGTCCCCGTCCAGATCGCCCACGCCGGCCAGATAGAAGCCTGCGCGGCCGACGACGCTCTGCAGCTCGTGGATGCCGTTCACCGCGTCGGGGGCGTTGACCTCGAGGGCGGCCGGGAGGGCCGGCCAGGCGGCACGCCCCGCGATCACCGTGATGTGACTCGCGCCCGCGCCGTCGCCGCCGACCACGATGTCGCCGATGCCACCGTCGTTGCGCACGACGAAGTTGCCGGCGCCCGCGACATAGGACCAGAAGCGCCCGCCGGTGAAGCTGACGCGCGCGTCCGGATCCTGGATGTCGTCGCGGCAGTTCGCGTTGGCCGCCGTGCAACCGAAGTAGATCGCGAGCTCCGAGCCCGCGAAGCCCGCCAGGTAGCCCGACAGCGCGACGTCGGGCGCGCCGTCGCCGTTGACGTCACCCAGCGGCGCGCCGGCCGTCGCATAGAACGAGGAGGCGCCGACCGGGTTGAGCACCCGCAGCTCCCCGGCACCGTCCGCCGCGCCGAAGACCACCCCCGCGCCCGACACGCCGGCGGCCGTCGTGCCGAACACCAACAGGTCGTCGAAGCCGTCGCCGTCCATGTCGCCGATCCCGGCCACCTGGCTGTTGCTGTTCGCGAAGGTGTCGCTGCCCCACGCCGCCGCGCCCACGGGCGCCAGATCGAAGGTGGTCTGGGTCAACCGCAGGTCGACCGCCACCGACGTGACCGGCCCCAGGCGACCCACGTCGTCCACCGCGCGCACCGAGACGTTGTGGAGCTTGTTCAGCTCCAGGCCCCGCACCAGCAGAACCTGCTGAATACCCGGGTCCGCCACCACCACCGGGGTCACCACCAGGTTGGTGACGTCGGTCGCCGCGTCCCAGCCCGCCTCGTCGGCGATGGCGGCGTCCGCGCGGCGTAGCATGAAGCCGACCACCGGGCCGCCGCCCGCGTTGTCGTCGCCGGGCGCCGTCAGGGTGAATTGCACCTCGGTCCGGCGCGGATCCGTGATGTTCGACAGCAGCACGAAGCCGCCCGGCGCCGAGGGATCGGCGTTGATGATGAGGCTGCTGCAGTCGGTGTTGCCGGCGCCGTCGGTCACGCACACCTTCAGCGTGTGGACGCCCGCCGGCACGGTGACCGGCGTGAACAGCACCGCCACACCGTCGGCCGCGATCGGGCCCGCCACCTCGACGTCGTCGATGCTGAGGACCGCCGTGCGGCTGCTGTCGGCCACGCCCTCGGCGATGCTGGCCGTCACCCGCATCTGCTGACCACCGACGCCGTTTCGAATGTCGGTGGTCACCGCGACCGGCTCCACGCCCGCCGGCTCGGTGATGGCGACCACCGGCGAGTCGAAGTCGATCACGACCTCCTGCACGATCGAGTCGGTCTGCGTGCCGTCCAGGTTCACGCGCAGGCGCACCTGGTGCTGGCCGCGCGGCAGCATCACACCGGGGAAGGCGACCCCGCCTGCGCCCACGGAGACCGCGAGGCCGAGCGGGGCGTCGTCGATGACGATGTCGGCCACGCCGTTGGCGCAGTTCGCGTCCAGCAGGCTCACCGTGCCCGCCAGGTCCACCACGAGGTTGTCTCCCTGGCGCAGACCATCGGCTGCGCCGAGCACCACCGGGCTCTGCGCGAAGGTGGTGAGCTGGCTGGCGCAGCCCTGGATGTCGACCTGCACGTTGACCGTGGGGCTGACCCCCAGGTTGCCGCAGGTGTCGCTCGCCCGCGCGCTCAGCGCGTGGGGCCCGGGCGGCAGCGTCACGGTGGCCGGCACGGGCCCGGCGAGGCCCTCGGGGACCAGCACGGTGGCCGGCGCGGTGCTGAGCCGCTGCTCGCCGGTGCGGAAGCGGATCTCCTGACCCGCCTCGATGCCATCGAGCGGCGCGAAGGTGGTCGTCAAGCCGATCTGGAAGCCGTTCGACGCGTCGCCGTCGGCGTCCGCGGCGGCCCCCAGGGTGGCGGCCTCGGCCACTCCGCCCAGCGTGAGCGCGGGGGCGATTGAGTCGGTGCGCACCGCCACGGGCAGCGGCGCCGACCAGTCGGGGCGCCCATCCGCGAGTTGGAAGCCCCCGACGCTGCCGACGTTGCCGCAGGTGTCTGTCGCGGTGAGCGTCACGGCGTTGGGGCCCTCGGCGAAGGTGAGCGCGTCGAAGGTGGCCTCGGGCGCCATCGTCATCTCGGCGGCCTGCGCGCCGTCGACGTCGAGGGCGACGTCCACGGTCTCGTTGGCCTCGGCGCCGGTGTTGGCCACGACCGCATACTGCAAGCCGCCCGTGCCCCCGTCGGCGTCGATGGCTGCGCCGAGGCACATGCCCGGCATCAGGTTCACCACCGCCGGCGCGGGCGCGCGGGTGTCCACGCGGAACGCATAGGTCGTCGCGCCCGGCTCGCCGGGGGCCGCGAGGGGGTTGCCCGCGGTGTCGTGGCCCTGGGCGTGCAGCACGTAGTTGCCGGGCTCGAGCGTCACGTTGACCTCGAGTGCTCCGTCGGTCACCGGGCCACGCGCCAGCACGCTGTCGTCGGCTCGCCGAAGGGCCACGCCTTCGCCGTCCTCGACGCCATCCATGGTGACGCGGACCCTGACCATCGCGGTGTCGCCCGCGGCGTCGATGTTGCCGCGCTCGCGCCGGTTCACGCAGTCGTCGGCGCCTGCCTCGACCACCTGGATCGCCTGCACCGTTGGCCGGGTGCAGTCCACGTCCACGGTCACCGGCAACGACTGCACGCGCTCGCCGAAGGCGCCCACCACGGTGAGCGTGTGCACGCCGTCGCGCAGGGTCAGATCGCACTGCAGGCCCGCGTCCTGCCCGAGCACCGTGCAGGCGCCGTCAGCGCCCAGCGCGCTGAACGCCCCGGCGCAGAGGGGATCGGCGTCCCCCTGATCGATGTTGGTGCAGACCGCGAACTCCGCCCCGGCCCCGAAGGCGGCCAGCGTGGCCTGCAGGCGCACCTGGCAGCCGTCCGCGCCGAGGTCGAGGTCGTCGGCCGCGTTGATCACCTCGTCGTTGGCCGGGCGGGTGATCTGGATGGCCGCGCCGGGCTCCACCGTCGCCAGGGCGCTGCCCGAGCCCGCGTTGCCGCAGGCGTCCTGAACGTCGCCGCGGAAGGTCAGCTCACCGAAGGGCAGCGTCTGCGGGTCCAGCCCGATCGAGACGCAGCCGTCGCCCGCGGGCACCTCGATCTCGACCGCTTCTGCGAAGAGCGACGACTGGACCGTCAGCGTCTGCCCGGCCGCGCCACAGACGTCGATCTGCGGCGTGATCTGGATGCCATCGGTGTTCTGGTCGGCGTCGTCGGCGACGGTCACCAGCGCTCCGTCGGCCGGACGCCGGACGATGACCAGCGGTGCCACGCGGTCCACGGCGACCAGCGCCTGCATCTCGGCGGCCTGTCCGGCCGGATCCACGGCACGCGCGGTCAACGTGCAGTCCGCCTCGTCGGGCAGGGTGATCGGCTCGAACGTGAACGCGCCGTCGGCGCCCACCGTGGCCGCGGCCATCGACGGTGCGCCACCACAGGCCGCCGTCAGCGTGACGTCCTGCCCTTCGGCGAAGCCGGTGCTGGTGCCGGTGAAGACGATCTGCAAGCCGGCGGCGACGCCCAGATCGGGCACGGTCGCGTTGAGGCAGGGATCGATCGCGTCGAGCGTCAGGGTGGGCGCCTCGAACACGAGCGTCACGACGTTCACCGGGCTGATCGAGCGCCCACCGACCGACCGCGCCTGCAAGGACACCTCGACGGGGCCCTCGGGCATGTCGGGCACCGACACGGTGATCCGCACCGTGGCGCTGCCGTCCGCGTCGACCGCCACCGGCGGGGACGGCTCGCCGTCCACGGTCACGACCACCTCGGTGCCCGGATCGAGCGCGCTCGCCACCTGCACGTCGAGCTGGACGCCGTCGGCGTCGGGATCCAAGTCGGCCACCGCGGGCGCCAAGGTCGCGCCGTCCGCCGGTGCGACGATCTGCAGTCGGGCCGGGCAGCCGGCCGCCGCGATCACCACCGGCGCGGTCGCCTCGTTGCCGGCGCAATCGACGGCGGTGACAGAGAGGACGTTGTCGCCGTCGAGCAGCGACACCTCGCGCGTGACGAAGCGACCCTCCGCGTCGGGCGCGCCGCAGCGCTCGGCGCTGCCGTTGAGCGTGTAGCAGAGCCGCGTGGGGTTGGCGTCGCCCGCCTGCAGCGTCAGCGTCGTCTGCACACAGTCGGACAGATCGCCGTTCGCGTCCGCCTCGATGCCGAGGGGCGCGTCCAAGGCCGGGGCGTCCAAGGCCGGGGCCGGGGCGGTCGTATCGACGATGAAGGGCACCGCGTCGGGCGCCACGTTCACGTCGACGCCGCCGGCCACCGTGCCAGCCACGGACACGCTGTACCGACCATCGGGCAGCGCCGCCGGCCCGGTCACGCCGTCGAAGGTGACCGCGTACTGGCCGCCGCCGCCGCTCAAGGGCACCGGCTGCAGCGCCTCGCCGCCCTCGGGCGTCACGGTCGCGCTCAGCGAGGCGCCGTCCAGGCTCTGGCCGCTGCCGCCCACCACGACGGGGGCCCGCAGACACACCGCGCCGTCGGCGACGATCCGCGGCTCGACCAGCGCGAAGGTAGGCTGCGCGAAGACGATCTGGACTTGCAGGACGTCCGCCACCGGCCCGTTGGGGGCGGGATCGGCCCAGGCGCGGCAGAAGTACGCGCCCGAGGCGGCCTCGGGGAAGGTCACCGTCACCGCGCCCACGCCGTTGACGAGCGCGCTGCGCGGCAGCTCGTCGCCCGCCAGGGTGAAGGTGTCCTGGAAGGCCGGCGGCGTCAGGGTGCACTGCACGACGATGTCGTAGTCGATGTCCCCGGGTCGCGGATCGGCCACCTCGACCATGAAGGGGATCTGAACGCCGGCTCGATCGGGATCGGCGTCGTCCCGGCGCAGGACCGCCCCGTCTTGGGGGTCGGTGATGCTGAGCGCCGGCTCGACGGCGTCGAAGCAGACCGCGTAGCCGGGGCTCTGGACGGCCGTACCGCATTCATCCGTGGCGCCCGCGGTGACGGTGCCGCAGTAGTACTCGGCCGAGACCTCGAAGCTGAAGGTGCCGTCCGCCGCGACCGTGGCCTCGGCCGGCGCCCCGGCGACGGGCGGATCGAAGGTGAGCGTGGTGGTCGCGCCGGCGGCGAGCCCCGACGCCGCGCCCGTGATCTGCCAGCGCGCCGACTGCCCCGCATCGCGCGGCAGGGCCTCCGCCAGCCCGAAGGCGTTGACGCTCAGCTCGGCCAGGTCGAGCGAGGGCGCCGCGACGGCCTCGCCGGCCACGCGCAGCACATAAGCGTCGATCTGCCCCGCCAGGCCGCCCTCGGTGCCCGCCGACGCGGTGATCGTGTTCTCGCCAGCCCGCAGCGTGGCCCGGAAGCGCGCCGCGCCTCGCGACACGTCGAGCGGGTTCTGCGCCTGCCCGTTGATCGTGAAGGTGACGAACGCGCAGTTCGTGACGGCCTCGAGATCGACCTGCAGCCCCGGCGCCACCGGATCGGCGTCGTCGGCCGCGCCGAGGTCGCAGGCGGCCTCACCCGGCTGCGGCGTGACGGCCAGGGTGCAGCTCGCGACCTCTGTGTTCACGCTCACCGAGTCGGACACGGGGCCGGTCGGCGTTTGCACGGTGGCCTCGACCACGTGGGCCCGGGCCGCGCCGTCCCCGATGGCCAGGGTGGCCCCGGTGAGCCCCGCGGCGCCGTCCTGGACCGTGGCGCTGCCCGCGGGCGTGCCGTCGATGGTGAAGACCACGTTCCCCGTGACGGGCCCGTCGATGGCCACCGCGAGGTCGAGCTGGAGATCGTTGGCCAGGCTCCCGTCCGCGTCGTCCGAGGCACCGAAGGTGGCGCCCGCGGCGGGCGCGGTGAAGCGCAGCGTCGTCGCGACCGCCGCGCAGTCGGGATCGTTGGCCGGATCGATGGCCGCGACCACGCCGCGATCGGCCTTGGCGATCACGTCGGCGCCGTCGAACAGCTCGGCGCGGAGTACCGAGGTGCCGAGGGGCAGCGCGAAGCCGCTGAAGGTCACCAGCCCGGAGGTCGGCACGTCCGCCTGGGCGGTCTGCGTCGAGTCGACCAGCGTCAACCGCACCGCGAGGCCCGTGTTGTCGCCCGCGCCGAGCTCGACGGCGATCTCGACGTCGAACTCGATGGCGTCGTCGGTCTCGCGGTCCCCGTCCTCGGCACACCCCAGGGCCTGCCCCTCGGCCGGCGCGACGAAGCGCACCGCCAGGCTGCTGCCGCCCGACCCGCCGTCGCAGGAACACCCTGCGGCCAGGAGGGCCCCCAAGCCCACGACCACGACCACGACGCCCCGGTGGATGCTCATCACTGCGTTCGCCCTCCGGGGCGGCGGCCCCGCCCCATCGATATTTGCCTCACGCGCGCCGCCCCGCGGACCGCACGCGCTCGGGCGGAGTCAAATCGACCCCGCCCCCCCCAAGGATCCGCTGTCCGCGGACGTCCGCGCCGCGTCCCACTCGATGAAACCCCGCTCGGCGAGGTCGCCCAGGAATGCCTCGACGTCCGCCCGCGCTGTGACCGCGTCCACCTCGAAGGTCTCGCTGACCGCTACGATAATCGCGTCCACCGAATGGGTGCGTTCGAGCACCCTCTCCCAGACGAAAGAGCCCACGTCGTTGAGACGCTGCAACTTGTCGTCGGATGGGTCAAGCAGGACGGCGCGCCCTGCCACCAGGCGGGAGGCGATACGACGGCCGGGCACCGGAATCCGGGCGGTTGGTTTCATCGCGCGCACCTTAGTTGGGCCCCGCGACGGAGGTCAATATCCCGGGCCCCCCCGCGTGAGCCAGAATCCCATGGATATTGATTACTTCAACGATCGCGCGGGGGTGCCTGTGCGAGGGCGTGGGAGGGAGTGGCTCGGCAGCGTCCGGGGCCTGCGAGGGCCGGCCCCGGAGGCAACTCAGCCCTTCCGGGCTGCCAACTTCGCGGTCAGCTCGGGGACGACGTCGAAGAGATCGGCCACCAGGCCGTAGTCGGCGACCTGGAAGATGGGCGCGTCGGGGTCCTTGTTGATCGCCACGATCGTCTTGGAGCCCTTCATGCCGGCGAGGTGCTGGATGGCGCCGCTGATGCCGATCGCGATGTAGAGATTGGGTGCCACCACCTTGCCGGTCTGCCCCACCTGCCAATCGTTTGGCACCCAACCCGCGTCCACTACGGCCCGCGTGGCACCCACGGCCCCGCCCAGCAGATCGGCGAGGGCCTCGACCAGCTTGAAGTTGCCGGGCTCCTTGAGGCCACGACCGCCCGCGATCACCACGTCGGCGTCGGTGAGCGCGGGTCGGGTCGACTCCACGCCCTCCAGCTTCATGAACTTCATGCGCAGCGACCCCGAATCGACGCCTGCCCCGATCGCCTCGACCGCGCTGGCCGTCCCCCCCGGCCCCGCCGGATCGAAGTCCGAGCCCCGCACCGTCAGCACCTGGATCGGGGTGGTGACCCGCACCTCGCCCATGATGTTGCCGGCCCACATCGGGCGCGTGTAGGTCAGGGCGCCCGTGCTGCCGTTGATGGCCACGATGTCGCTGGCTTGACCCGCGCCGAGGCGGGCGGCGACGCGTGGGGTG
>CALBMW010000217.1 GCA_937896275.1 uncultured Myxococcales bacterium | reverse complement strand
GGATGTGATCCCACGCGATCTTCCACTCGCCCAGGCTGCGAACGTAGTCGATGCCCACGCGCGACTCGGGGGCGTACCCGAGGATCTTGCCCAGCAGATGATCCTTCGAGGCGACCTTGGTGGCCTTGTTCTCCGGGTTGTCGAGCACACGCCCGTCCTCGTTGCCGAGGATGTTCTGGCCGAACCAGGAGAGCACCGGCAGGTTGCGCCGGGCGAAGAGCTCGGCGAGCACCGACTTGACCAGCGTCTCGCCCGTCTTGCCGTCACACCCGGCGTGTACCGCGCCCCGCGCCAGCGCCAGCGCCGCCAGCGCGGGTACCCGCGAACCGAGGCTGGGCGTGAAGTTCACGAAGGCGTCGCCGCCCTGGAAGGCAGCATAGGCATAGAGCGAGCTGGGCGGCAGCACTGCGCCGGTCGAGGCCATCGCCTGCTCGAGCGCGTCGAGGTCCAGCCACGCCGCGTGCGGTGTCGCTGGCGGCTCCGTGCTCGCCAGGTTGACCACCACCAGTCGAGCGAGGCGATGCTCGGCCTTGAACGCGTCGAGGTCGGCACGCACCAGCGCCACGGCCTCGGCGTCCGTCTGCACGGCGCGCGCGTCGTCGGCGAAGGCCTCGATGGCCACGCCAGCGCCGCGCACCACGCCCGGACGGATACGCTTCGCGTAGGCCCCCAGCGCGTCCGAGACGGCCGGCGCCAGCGTCGGAATCCCACAGTCGGCCAACACGCGCGCGGCCTCGGTCTGGACGTCGAGGGCGCGCACGTCGTGGCCACCGAAGACCATGTTGTCCAGCGGCATCAGGGACGCCGCGTGAAACGGGGTCCGCTCGGTCACGAGCCCTGCGGGCGGCGCGAGCCCGCTCGTCACGGCGGCGTGACCTGCCACCGTGACGAGCGAGATGCTCCCGCGCGCGCCGATCAACCAGACGCCGGTGCGTTCCAAGGAACCCTCCTCCTACGGCTCGCCCCGTGCGGGCCTGCGGCTGCGCTCCATTAGCACGGCGCGCAGCTTCGGCGCGAGGTGCTCGAACGCTCGTGAGGCCGCCTCCTGATCGTGGGCAGCACAGGTGTAGAGCTCGACGGTGCAGAAGCCGGCGTAGCCCTGGCCGTCGAGCGCGGCGAAGACGGCGTCGAAGTCGAGATCCCCCTCCCCCGGCACCAGGTGGTAGTGCTTGCGGCCCGCGATGTCCTCGAGGTGCAGGTTCCAGATGCGCCCCGACAGGCGCTCGATGGCCTCGACCGGATCCTCGTAGGCGCACACAGCGTGGCCCACGTCCAGGTTGGCCCCCAGGGAGGGCGCCCCCACGCCGTCGATCAGCGCGCGCACCTCGCGGCTGCTCTCGACCAGCAGCCCAGGCTCGGCCTCGATGCCCAGGCGGACGCCGATCGCCTCGGCGCGCTGGCACAACACTGCCAGCGACTCGGCGAAGAAGGCCATGCCCTCGGCAGGGGGCACGCCGGCCTCGGGGCGACCGCTCGTCACGCTCACCGCGGGCGCCCCCAGCTCCGCGGCCAGATCGAGGCAGGCGATCGTGTACTCGATTCGCCGCCGGCGCACCGCGGGGTCGTGGTTGCTCAGCGAAGGCTCGAAGACGGGCTCGGGGGGGGGCGCGGGCCAGAGCGCCGCGGCGGTGTTCGCGTTGATGTTGCTGACCGCCAGACCCGCGTCGGCCAGCGCCGCTCTCAGCTCACGGAGGGCGTCGGCCCCGCAGCGGGCGGGCACCCAGTGCGGCGCGTCGGCCAGGATCTCGACCCCGGCGTAGCCCGCGGCGCCGATGGCCCGGACGGCGTCGGGCAGGGAGCGGCGAGTGTATCCATTGGTGCTGTAGGCCAAGCGCATCGCGGCATGGTAGCTCCGCCGCGCCACGCGTCCATATGGGTAGATCAGCCGGGGTCACCGACCGCGGCGCGCGCCGCCGCCCGAGCAGCGAAGCCGGCGTCGTCGGTGAGCACCCAGTGGGCCAGCGCGGCGACCGCCGACGCCTGCTCCTCGTCGGGCGTGACGCGCCGCAGGGCGCGCACCGAGGGCAGCAGGCCGCCCGCGAAGATGACGCCCACCCGCGCCGCCGCAGCCCGCCATGCCGCGTGGGCCGCCGTCAGATCGGTCCGGCTCAGCAGATCGGCCAGTCGACCGATCGTCTCACGGTGCGCCGCCATGCGTCGGCCGAGCCGCGTCTGCAGGTTCGCGGCGCGCGTCTCGAGCGCGTCGCGATCCTCGACGTCGTCGACGGCGAAGCCCGCCGCCGCGCACACCGCC
>CALBMW010000216.1 GCA_937896275.1 uncultured Myxococcales bacterium | reverse complement strand
CTCGGTCTTCTTCGCGTCGTCCACGACCTTGGTGGTCGTCTCTCGTCCTCGCTTGAACGGCCAGCCCACAGTCGCCCCCCCGCGTCGCCGATTGGCCGCGATTCAACACGACCGCCAACTGTCTGACAACCCCCTACCCCCCGGTGGCTTGTCGGTCGACGCGTGCATTGCGTAGCATGCGCCGAACCCCGTGCTCGGAGGATGGCTTGAACGCCTCGCTCGACCCCGCTCCGCTCATCGAGCTCGCCACCGCCTATTGGGGCAGCGCCACGCTCATCGCCGCCGTGCGCCTCGGCATCTTCGGTCACCTGGCGAAGGGCCCGGCCAGCGCCGCCGAGGTGGCCGATCGCGCCGACGCCGACCCGATCGCGTGCGACACCCTGCTCGCGGGCCTCGTGGCTCTGGGCCTGGTGACCAAGGATTCGGCGGGCCGCTTCGCGAACGCCGCCCTCTCCGACGCCTTCCTGGTCGAGGGACGTCCCGGCTACCTGGGCCCGGCCCTCAGCTACAACCGTGACATCTACCCGCTGTGGGCCGACCTCGACCGCGTCGTGCGCACCGGCGAGGTCATCGACGCGCCCGACCGCTACCTGGGCGACGACGCCGCGCGCACCCGCAACTTCGTGCAGGGCATGCACCACCGCGCGCTGGGCGTGGGGCGCGCGGTGGCGCAGGTCATCGATCTCACCGGGCGCACGCACCTCGCCGACGTCGGCGGCGGCCCGGGCACCTACTCCGCGCTGCTGTGCCAACAGACCCCCGGCCTCACCGCGCAGGTGCTCGATCTGCCCGGCGTCGTGGCCATCGCGCGCCAGATCGTGGCTGACATGGGCGCGGCCGACCGCGTCACCTGCACGGCCTTCGACTATTACCGCGACGCGCTGCCCGGTCGGTACGACGCCGCGCTGATCTCGGGCGTCTTGCACCGCGAGCAGCCCGAGCAGGTGCAGGCCATGCTCAGGGCGGTGGCCGACGCGCTCGAGCCGGACGCGGTCTTCTACCTCAGCGACGTGATGCTCGACGACGACCGCACGGGGCCCCTCTTCGCGACCATGTTTGCCCTCAACATGCGCGTGCTGGCCCACGACGGCCGCTGCCACACCGTCGCCGAGCAGACCGCGTGGTTGAAGGACGTGGGCTTCGACGTGACCGCCGTCACGCGCCTGCCGGCGCCCATCCACTACACCGTCATTCGCGCCGAGCGACGCGCGTGAGTCGCCCGTACCGGGGCGCACGCGCCCATCGGCTCGCGCCCTTCCTGGCCCTGTTGGTGATCTCCGGCTGCACCTCGCCCGAGACGCCGCCGGCCTGGAAGCACCACGCCTTCGACGCCGCGCCCCCGCACGACGCGGGGCGGGCGCGGCGCAAGAAGATCGTGCTGCCTCCTCCCATGATGCCGCCGCCGCGGCCTGCGGGCGAGCCCCGCACGCCGGAGGATCTGAGCCGGCTCTCGCAGCAGGCGGCGAGCGGCCAGCCCGCCGATCAGCCCGGCGCCCCGCCGATCCAGCGCATCGACGAGTTCCGGCTGCGCGTGGGCCAGGTCTTCGTCGATCGCAAGGCCCGCAAGGTCGAGATGCCTGCCCGGGTCAACATGACCGAGGGCATCCTCGAGTACTACGCGGTCGGCTCCAACGGGAAGCTGCACGAGTCGGTGCTCGAGTTGCTGCCCGAACCGAGCCACCTGCACCTGGCCCTCCTGCTGATCGGCCTCGAACCGACCGTGTGGGATCCCGCCACCGTCGACCAGATGCCCAAGGCGAAGACGCTGGGCAGCCCGCTCGAGCTGTGGGTGGAGTGGGACGCGGACGGAGAGCACCACCGCGCGCGCGCCGAGAGCTGGCTCTACAATCGCGGCGTCAAGGCCGCGCCGACGGCCCAGGCGTGGGTCTTCCAGGGCAGCACCTTCTGGAACAACCGCT
Organism: uncultured Myxococcales bacterium; assembly: GCA_937896275.1. Taxonomy (GTDB): domain Bacteria; phylum Myxococcota_A; class Bradymonadia; order UBA7976; family UBA1532; genus JACKDN01. Next base: position 5,118 of record CALBMW010000216.1, on the reverse strand, counting down.
ACGCCGCGGACACCGACCGCAGCGTGATCGGCCTCATCCCTGACTCGCAGACGGTGATCAACATCGTCGGCGACATCGGCAACCCCTACCGGGGCGACGCGCAGGGCTACGAGGTCTACACGGCGAAGATCCCACCCAAGGGCACCAGCGTCACGGTGGTGATCGAGCCCCGCGCCGCCGAGGCGCCCGCGACGCCCCCGCCTGCGCCGTGAAGGGCTGACACCCTGGTCCCGGCCCGTGATACAACCGCGACACTCCATCCAGATCGAGCCCGGGTGACATGGCGAACATCAACCTGAAGTCGCTGATCGGCCTGCTGAACAGTGCCTGCAAGGCCGCCCTGCAGACAGCCGCATCGACGTGCATCAACCGGGGCCACTACGAGGTCACGATCGAGCACTACCTGCTGACCCTGCTGGACGATCCCAGCTCGGACCTGCGGCCGGTCTTCCGGTACTTCGAGCGCGACGTGGGCCGGTTCGAGCGCGCCCTCAACGAGCACCTCGAGCTCTTCAAGACGGGCAACACCGGCCGCCCCGTGTTCAACCCCCTGCTCGTCAAGCTGCTCGAGCGCTCGTGGATGATCGCGTCGGTCAACCTGGATCAGCCGCGGGTGCGCTCCGGCATCCTCCTGCTGGCGCTGCTCGAGAACCCCGACGCCTATGGCAGTGGCGCGTGGCTCGACTTCCTCTCGGCGATCCCCGAGCACGAGCTGCAGATCAAGCTGCTCGACATCCTCGTAGAGAGCGGTGAGAGCCGCGGGGCGCCGCCCCAGGCCTCGTTCAGCCAGGCCACCGAGGGCGCTGGTCCCAGCGGCGGCAAGCGCGCCGCGGGGGACGAGAGCGCCCTGGGCCGCTACGCGATGAACTTCACGCAGCGCGCCCGCGAGGACAACATCGACCCCGTCTTCGGCCGCGACCGCGAGATCCGGCAGATGATCGACATCCTGGCGCGCCGTCGGAAGAACAACCCGATCGTGGTGGGTGAGGCCGGCGTCGGCAAGACGGCCATGGCCGAGGGCCTGGCCCTGCGCATCGTCTTGGGCGATGTGCCCGACGTGCTGAAGAACGTCGAGCTCATCGGCCTGGATCTGGGCCTCCTGCAGGCCGGCGCGGGCGTGAAGGGCGAGTTCGAGGCCCGGCTGAAGAAGGTGATCGACGAGGTCAAGGCCTCGCCGGTCCCGATCATCCTGTTCATCGACGAGGCCCACACCCTGATCGGGGCGGGCGCACAGAAGGGCGGCAGCGACGCGGCGAACATGCTGAAGCCGGCGCTCGCCCGCGGCGAGCTCCGCACCATCGCGGCGACCACCTGGTCCGAGTACAAGAAGTACTTCGAGAAGGACGCGGCCCTGTCGAGGCGCTTTCAGCTCGTCAAGCTCGACGAGCCGAACGTCGAGGTCACCACGACGATGCTTCGCGGCCTGCGGTCGCGCTACGAGGCTTCCCACGGCGTCATCATCCGCGACGACGCGCTGCGGGCCGCGGCCGAGCTCGGCTCGCGCTATATCTCGGGTCGGCAGCACCCCGACAAGGGCATCGACCTCGTCGACACCGCCGCGGCCCGCGTGCGCGTGGCGCTGACCACCAAGCCCGGCGAGCTCGAGGACGTGGAGCGCCTGGTCGGCACGCTCGAGCGCGAGCGCGAGACGCTCCAGCGCGACGCCATCGCCTGCGGGATGCACGTGCACGAGCGGGTGGAGGAGCTGGAGGATGAGATCCGGCAGGCCCACGTGCGTGGCGAAGAGCTCACCGTCTTGTGGCAGGCGGAGCTCTGCAAGGCCGACATCGTGCTCGCGGCGCGGGCCAGGCTCAACGAGCTCGAGGCCGAGGGAGACGACGCCGAGGGCGACGCCGAGGCGGCCGATCCCGAGGGTGAGCGCGAGGCGGCGATCGCCGAGCAGCGCGCGGTCCTGCTCGACGCGCTGCACGAACTGCGCGAGCTGCAGGGTCGCGACCCCCTGATCAACGTCGAGGTCACCCCCGAGGTGATCGGGCGCGTCGTGAGCGACTGGACCGGCATCCCGCTGGGCAAGATGATTCGCGACGAGGCGGGCGCGCTGCTGCACCTCGAGGACCGCATGCGCGAGCGCATCAAGGGCCAGGATCAGGCGCTCCAGGCGGTGGCGACGCGCGTGCGATCGGCCAAGGCCGGCCTGAAGAACCCCCGGACCCCGATCGGCGTGTTCCTGTTCGCGGGCCCCAGCGGCGTCGGCAAGACCGAGACTGCGCTGGGGGTGGCCGACCTGCTCTTCGGCGGCGAGCGCTTCCTGACGACCATCAACATGTCCGAGTTCCAGGAGAAGCACACCGTCTCGCGCCTCATCGGCAGCCCGCCGGGCTACGTCGGCTACGGCGAGGGCGGCGTGTTGACCGAGGCCGTGCGCCAGCGCCCCTACTCGTGCGTGCTGCTCGACGAGGTCGAGAAGGCCCATCCCGAGGTGCTCAACCTGTTCTACCAGGTGTTCGACAAGGGCATGCTGGCCGACGGCGAGGGCCGGGTCATCGACTTCAAGGACACGGTGATCTTCCTCACCAGCAATCTCGCGACCGACGTCATCACCAAGCTCAGCCAGCGCGAGGACCGCCCCGAGGCCGAGGAGCTCGCCGAGAAGATCCGGCCCATCCTGAGCAAGCACTTCAAGCCTGCCCTGCTGGCCCGCATGACCATCGTGCCGTTCTATACGATCGGCGCCGACGTCATGGCCGACATCGTGCGCCTGAAGCTGGGCCACGTGGCCGACCGGCTGATGGCGAGCCAGAAGATGCGGCTCGACATCGACGGGGCGGTGGTGCAGGCCATCGCCGACCGCTGCACGGTGGTCGAGACGGGCGCTCGCAACATCGACCACATCATCAACGGCAACCTGCTGCCCAAGGTGTCGACGGCGATCCTCGAGGAGATGGCGGACGGTGCCTTGCCCGAGGTCCTCTGGCTGGGTCTGGACGAGAGCGGCGACTTCGCCTTCCGCTTCGGCGGCGCCCCGCCCGCGGAGCCGGAGCCCGAGCCGGCCAAGAAGCCGCGAGCGCGCAAGAAGAAGGTCGAGGCCGCGGCCGCGGCGGACTGAGTCCGAGTCTCCGCGGCGGTCTGAGTCCGAGTCTCCGCGGCGGTCTGAGTCTGAGTCTGAGTCTCCGCGGCCGGCCGACGCGTCAGTCGGACGGAAGGTTCGCGGCCAGTCGCCCCAGCATCTCGGTCGCCGTCCCCCGCATGCACAGGTCGTAGGCCGCCGACATCGGCGTCTCGTCGGGGTTGATCTCGAGCATCGTGGCGCCGGCCTGGCGCGCCAGCGTGGGGAGCTGCGCGGCGGGGTACACGACCGCCGACGTGCCGACGGCCACCAGCAGATCGCAGCCTCGGATGGCTTCGATCGCGGCCGACACGACCGCGTCGCGCAGGCTGTCGCCGAACCACACGATGTCGGGCCGCCACCAGCGGCCGTCGGCGCGCTGGCCCTCGAAGGGGACGTCGAAGCGGGTCTCGCGCTCGCCCGTCGCGTCGCAGCGGACCCCCCACAGGCTGCCGTGAAGCTCGAGCACGTTCTCGCTGCCGGCCTTCTGATGCAGGCCGTCGATGTTCTGGGTCACCACCGTCACCGAGGGCAGCACCTGCTCGGCGCGCGCGATGATCGCGTGGCCGGCGTTGGGTTCACAGGCAGCCACCAGCGAGCGCCGGTAGTTGTGGAACTCCCACACGGCGTCGGGGTGGCGGTCGAAGGCCGGCTGACAGGCGTAGCGGTGGTAGTCGTATTGCTTCCACACGCCGCCGGCGCCGCGATAGGTCGGCACGCCGCTCTCGGCGGACATGCCGGCGCCGGTGAAGAAGACGACGCGGCGGAAGGCGGTGAGGTCGGGGAGTCGCATGGCGCTCATCCTGCCAGATGACGCGCCGCGCGACAGCTCTTCGCGCGACGGCTCCTAGAGCTCGTCCACGTCGAAGGCCATCATGTGCTCCTTGCCACAGCCGATGGTTCGCACCAGCGCGTCGGCCTCGGGCAGCACCATGTTCATGTAGTACCGGGCGGTCTTGATCTTGGCGCGATAGAAGCGCCCCTCGCGCCCCAGCGCCGCCGCCGCCTGATGCGCCCAGACATAGGCCAGCGCCGTCAAGCCGAACAAAGTCAGGTAGTTGCTGGCGACCGCGGCCGCCTCCTCCTGATCCTGCATGCCCTTCATCGCGAGCTGCATCGTGACGTCGCCCAGCACCTTGCTGGCCTGCTTCAGCGGCGCGCAGAACTCGGCCATGGCCGGGTTCTCCTTGTGCTCGCCCAGGAAGCGCTTGATCTCGTCGACGAAGCCCTTGATCAGCCGGCCGTTGGCCATCGGCAGCTTGCGGCCCACCAGATCGAGCGCCTGAATGTGGTTGGTCCCCTCGTAGATCATCGCGATGCGCGCGTCGCGCAGGTACTGCTCGATCGACCAGTCCCGCGTGTAACCAGCGCCGCCCGTCACCTGCATCGCCTCGCTCACGTTCGCGAAGCCGCGCTCGGTGCAGTAGCCCTTGATCACCGGGGTCAACAGCGCCACGAAGTCGTCCGACCGCTGCCGCACCGTCTCGTCGGGGTGGCGCTGCGCGATGTCCATGTGCATGCCCACCCAGTAGGCCAGCCCGCGCATGCCCTCGGTGGTGCTCTTCACGTTGAGCAGCATGCGCCGCACGTCCGGGTGCACCAGGATGTTGTCGGCCGGCGCGCTGTGGTCCTGCTTGGCGGGATCGAGCGATCGGCTCTGCCGGCGCTCCTGCGCGAAGGCCAGCGCCGTCTGGTAGGCGATCTCACCCAAGGCCACGCCCTCGAGGCCCACGCTGATGCGCGCCGCGTTCATCATCACGAACATGGCCCGCATGCCCTTGTGAGGACGCCCGACCAGGTAGCCCTCGGCGCCCTCCAGGCTCATCACACAGGTCGGCGAGGCCTGGATGCCCATCTTGTGCTCGAGGCCGGTGCAGTAGATGCCGTTGCGGCGCCCGTCGAGCGTGAACTTGGGCACCAGGAAGGTGCTGATGCCCTTGATGCCGGACGGGGCGTCGGGCAGGCGCGCCAGCACCAGGTGCACGATGTTCTCGGTCAGGTCGTGCTCGCCGAAGGTGATCCAGATCTTGGTGCCGGTGAGCGTGAAGCTG
>CALBMW010000215.1 GCA_937896275.1 uncultured Myxococcales bacterium | reverse complement strand
CAGTGTCGGGGACGGCAGTGTCGGGGACGGCAGTGTCGGGGACGGCAGTGTCGGGGACGGCACTGTCCGAGGTGGCACTGTCGGGGCCTGGCGGGGCCGCGTCGGGGGCCGGTTGCGCGTCGGTGACGCCGCGATCGGGGGCGCCCCGGTCCGAACTGGAGGCAGCGTCCTGCCCGGCCACGGCGTCTGCTCCGGCCTCCGGTGTGGCTCGGCCGTCGGTCGCGGCCGCGTCCTGGGAGCCGCCGCCCCGCGTCCCACGCCCGTCGTCGTCACACCCCATCGCAGCGGCGAGCAGCAGGCCGCACCACAACAGTCCTCGAGTACGCATCGTCCCCCCCGGCTTCGAGTCGCGTCACCCGCGCAGCACACTGCGCGGGCCATCGGCGCCGATCGCGAGCGCCGCCGATGGCCCGACCCTAACTCGGGAGTACGTCTCGCGCCCATGCCAAACATCGGTCGCCTAGCCCACGCGCGCGCCGCGCACCCTGACGCGATCGATGCACGCAGGCCGGGGTGGGGGCGCTGGCATGCCTCGCGCAAGCGTGGCGGGCAGGCACGATGAAAGGAGGCCCCATGGCCGTCACCGGCGTCCGCGCGCTCGAGCGCGCCATCGACACGACGAACGCATGGATCAACGCGATGTGCGAGGTCGTCCACACCGACGATCGGCAACTCGCCTGGCAGGGGCTGCGGTCCACGCTGCAGGTGCTGCGCGACTTCCTGACCCCCGAGGAGGCCCTCGACTTCGCGGCCCAGCTCCCGCTGCTGTTGCGCGGCGCCTACGTCGACGGTTGGCGGCCGAGCCACACGCCAGTGACGGTGCGCACCAAGGCGGCCCTGCTCGAGCGCGTCGGCGAGCATCTCAAGGTGCCCGACTACGACACCGAGCGGGTCGTGCGCGCGGCGCTGTCGGTGGTGGCGGCGCACGTCAGCGCGGGCGAGGTGGGTGACGTCAAGTCGCTGCTGCGCGAGGAGGTGCGGGCCCTGTGGCCGAGCGCGTAGTCGGTGGCCGGACGGGCACGCCTCCGTAACGTGGGGTGTGCGGCGGTGACCGGGACCGAATCGCCACGGGTCGTGGTGGAGCGGACGCGAGGGCAGCCGGACGGATCGCCTGACGGCACGGCCGGACGGCTTGCTTGACGGCACACGGGCCGCGCGCCTCGAGAGGCACCGAGCGGCAGGTTCAGCCCGTCGGTGGCGCCTCGACGGGCAGCCGGGCGCGCATCTGCGGGGCGGTGAGGGTGCTGCCGTCGCCGCTCCAGCCGGGGCGACCGAAGATGGCGTGCCATGCCTGGCGGATTGAGCGCGCCCGGCGCACCGCGCGGAACATGGCGATCCACTCGTGGAAGGCGATGAAGAGCAGGTTGTAGGACTCGATGTTCTTCACCAGCCCGTACTCGACCGGCTCGACCTCGGGCTCGAAGCTGCCGAAGAGGCGGTCCCAGACGATGAACACGCCCGCGTAGTTTCGATCGAGGTAGCGCACGTTGGCGCCGTGGTGAACGCGGTGATGACTCGGTGTGTTGAAGAGCCACTCGAGGGGGCCGAGGGTGCGCACGCGCTCGGTGTGCACGACGAACTGAAAGAGCAGGTTGAAGGCAAAGCTGATCGTGACGAGCTTGGGCGAGAAGCCCACCAGCCCCAGCACCGCGAAGAAGGGGATCGAGCTGTAGTGCTCGGTCCACGACTGCCTGAGCGCGGTCGAGAGGTTGTACCGCTGGCTGCTGTGGTGGTTGACGTGGGACGCCCACATGAAGCGTACCTCGTGGTGGGCGCGGTGCATGGCGTAGAAGCAAAGGTCGACCGCCACGAAGGCGAGGGCCCAGCCCCACCAGGTGTCTTCGGGGACCCGCCAGGGGGCGAACCGGAGCAACCACCCCGCGCTCATCACGATCAGCACGTCGGCGCCGGCCGACCAGAGCAGCGACACCGCACCCATGCCGAGGCTGGCCCGTGTATCCCGCCGCTCATAGCCGCCGCGCAGCCCTCGGGTGCCCGCCCCCACGAGGTTCTCGACCAGCATGGCGATCGTGAAGGCGGGGACGGCGAACAGGTAGACGTGCAGCGCTTCCATGATGCTCTCGAGCGGTGGCCCGCGCGCCGGGCTCGAGCGAGCATGCGACCGACGGCGGCGCCGTTGCAAGGAAGCGGGGGGGGGTCAAGACTCGCTACTTGACATATAGCCGGGCCTCGGTCGGCCGGGCCGTCGACGTCGAATGGTGAGCTTCGACCCGCGGGCGCCGGCTCAGCCCGGGGCCATCTGCACCGCGATCTTGCCCTTGACGCCGCCGGCGGCCATCGCCTGCAGGGCGTCGGGCAGGGCCTCGAAGGGGTAGGTCCGGTCGACCACCGAGGCCACGGCGCCCTCGTCGATCCAGTCGGCGATCAGGTCGAGGTCGGCGCGGCGGGACTTCACGACGACGAAGCGGACGGTCTGGCTCGAGAACAGGCTCGCCAGGAAGCCCGCGAGGGTGGCCGGCGTCGGGAGGGTGGTCACGTATCCGGCGCCGGGGGACATGACGGGGCGGCACGCGCCAAAGCTCGCCGTGGCGGCCGCGTCGAGGATGACGTCGAAGCGGGCGTCGAGGTCGGAGATCTTCAGGGCGCGGTAGTCGAGCGCGCGGTCTGCGCCGAGGGCCTCGACATGCTCGATGCGGGCCGCGCTGCATGTGCCCCAGACCTCGGCGCCGAGGCGCTTGGCGATCTGGACGCCGTAGCTGCCGACGCCGCCGGAGGCGCCGTTGATGAGCACCCGCGCCCCCTGCCGCAGCCGCGCCTTGTCGCGCATGGCCTGCAGCGCAGTCGACGCGACGGTGGCGGCGGAGGCGGCCTCGGCGTGCGTGGCTTGGGCGGGCTTCCGACCGATGGCGCCGGCCTCGACGACGACGAGCTCGGCGAAGGAGCCCTGGCGGTTCGACCGCGCGTAGGGCAGGAAGCCGAAGACCGCGTCGCCTTCCGACCAACCATCGACGCCGGCCCCCACCTGGTCGATCGCGCCGCTGAAGTCGAAGCCGGGCACGAGCGGGAACCTCGGCGCGTGAAGGAAGCGCCCGCCGTCCCGCCCCGTGATGACCTTCACGTCGGCGGGGTTGACCGCCGCGGCGTGCACCCGCACCCGGACCTGCCCGGCGGCCGCGGATGGATCCGGCAGCTCCCGAAAGCTCGCGTCCTCAATCCGGCTGTATCGATCGATCGCGAAGGCGCGCACGGCGGATCTCCAGGGTCGTTCAGGTGGACCCGTCATGGGCGCACGTGCAGCGCCTGTCAACCGTCGGTGAGACGGTCGCCGCCCGACCCAGCGGCCGCGCGACGCGCTGGGACGTTGTCATCCTCCCGATCTGCCACGGGGTATGGTATCCCGCGCGGGCACCGCGGAGTATCCGTCCCGCGATCCCCATCCAGCCGGCTGAGACAGCGCTCCCTGTGGAGT
>CALBMW010000214.1 GCA_937896275.1 uncultured Myxococcales bacterium | reverse complement strand
CGGCTTCTGGCTGTCGGCCGCGGCGTTGCAGGGGCAGGGCGAGGATCTGGTGCTCGAGGGCTTCGGCGATCAGGGCGATCTGACCGCGCGGGACGCCGACGGTGTGCAGGCCGCGACGCTGTCGGGCCGCGGCTTCCTGGGCCCGCTCACGCTGCTGGTGGGCTACAGCCAGCGCGACAAGCGTATCCCGACCGGCGCCTTCGAGACGACCCTCGGCGACGGGCGCGCGCACAGCAAGGACGAGCGGGGCTTCGTCGAGCTGCGCTTCGAGCCCAAGCTCGGCGAGTCGGTCGATCTCACCGCGCGCGCTTACGTGGATGCCTATCGCTTCCGCGGCGCCTATCCCTATGACGACGCCAAGGTCGCCGTGGTGCAGGATCGCTGGGACGGCCTGTGGAGCGGCGGCGAGGTGCGCGTCGTCGGCAAGGCGGGCGAGGCGCTGCGCTACACGGTGGGCGGCGAGGCGGTGCTCCAGGTTTCGGCCGATCTGGTCAGCCGCGACGCCAGCGGCACCTACCTCGACGAGCAGCCCGAGCGGCAGGTCTACTCGGGCTACGGCGTGGTGGACTGGCGGCTCTTCGGCCCCCTGTCCGTGTCGCTCGGCGCGCGGGTCGATCACTTCTCGACCGTCGGAGCGCAGGTCAGCCCACGCGCCGCGCTGGTGCTGCGGCCCACCGCCGACGACGTGATCAAGCTCATCGCGGGCCGCGCCTTCCGCGCGCCGAGCCCCTATGAGCTGAGGTACAACGACGGGGGCACCACGCAGATCGCGGCCGAGGATCTTTCGCCCGAGACGGTGTTGACCACCGAGATCGAGTACACGCGATCCCTGCCGGCCGAGCTGCAGTTGATCACGGGCGCCTTCTACAACCGGGTGGCCGATTTGGTCGAGTTGGGCACCGTGTCCACCGAGAGCGGCGAGCTGCTGCAGTACCAGAACGTAGATGGCGTGGTGCACACCCTCGGCGCCGAGGCCGAAGTCCGCCGCGAGTGGCGGCGCGGCTGGTTCCTCGTGGCTTCCTATGCCTACCAGCGCACCCGCGTGAACGAGCTGATCGACGGCGAGGAGATCACCAACTCCCCCGCGCACCTGGCCGCGCTCAAGGCCGCCGCGCCCCTCGGCAACACGGGGGCGATCCTGGCGAACCGGCTGCGGGCCGAGGGGCCGCGCCGCACGCGCGATGGGGACGAGACCGACGTCCCGCTGCTCTGGGACGTGACGCTCACCGGCGATCTGCCCGACGCGCACCTGAGCTACGGCGTCGGCGTCCGCAACCTGCTGGACTGGCGCCACGCGCAGGCCACCGGCGAGGATCTGGAGTCACTGACCGTGCCGCAGTCCGGGCGCTGGGTGTACGCCTCGGCGCGCGTGACGTGGTGAGCCGAGCCCGACGACCCTCCGCCGTGCCGGCGTCTGCCTGAACGCCGCGCTCGAAGCTGACCGCCGACCGCTGAAAGCTGAAGGCTGACCGCTGAAAGCTGAAAGCTGAAAGCTGAAAGCTGAGAAGCTAGGCCTCGAACGCGTCCCGCAGCGCCGCCTCGATGACCGCGTCATCCGCGTGATTCGGCAGCGTCAGCCGCAACCTGGGCTCGGCGGCCATGGCGCGCCTCGCGGTCGCCTCGGCCCCTTGGTTGCGCGCCCACGCGCGGCGGGCGATGCCATTGTTCACGTCCCAGTGCAGCATCGCGGAGAGCCGGCGGTCGGCGTCGGCGCTGCCGTCGAGCACCAGCCCGAAGCCTCCGTTGATGGCTTCGCCCCACCCGGTCCCGCCGCCGTTGTGCAGGCTCACCCACGTGGCGCCGCGGAAGGCATCGCCGATGACATTGTGCACCGCCATGTCGGCGCAGAAGCGGCTGCCGTCGCGGATGTTGGCGGTCTCGCGCCACGGTGAGTCGGTGCCGCTGACGTCGTGATGGTCGCGGCCCATGACCACAGGGGCGCTGATCCGGCCGTCCGCGATGGCGGCGTTGAAGGCGTGGGCGATGGCGCGGCGGCCGGCGTCGTCGGCGTACAGGATGCGGGCCTGGGAGCCGACCACGAGCTTGTTCTGCTCGGCCTGTCGAATCCAGCGCAGGTTGTCGAGGTACTGCTGGCGCGTCTCGGGCGGGGCCTCGGCGGCGAGGCGCTCGACGACCTCGGCGGCCAGCGCGTCGGTGCGGCGCAGATCCTCGGGGTCACCGCTCGTGCAGACCCAGCGGAAGGGGCCGAAGCCGTGGTCGAAGCACAGCGGACCCATGATGTCCTCGACATAGGACGGGTAGCGGAAGCCGGGCCCCTCCGCCGCCATCAGGTCGGCGCCGGCGCGGCTGGCCTCGAGCAGGAAGGCGTTGCCGTAGTCGAAGAAGTGCATGCCGCGGTCGGCCATCGCGTTGATCGCGGCCACCTGCCGCCGCAGTGAGGCCTGCACCGCCTCGCGGAAGGCCGCCGGATCGCGCGCCATCAGCTCGTTGGCGGCCTCGAGGCTCAGCCCCGCCGGGTAGTAGCCCCCGCTGTAGGGCAGGTGCAGGCTGGTCTGGTCGCTCCCCAGCTCGACCGGCACGCCCGCTCCGACCAGGTGCTCCCACAGATCGACCACGTTGCCCAGGTAGGCGATCGACACGGCCTCGCGTTCGGCGCGCGCCCGGCCCATGCGCGCCACGAGGCGGTCCAGATCGGCCTCGATCTCGTCGACCCACCCCTGGGCGTGCCGCTTGTTCGCCGCCTCGGGGTTGATCTCGGCGACCACCGCGATGGCGCCCGCAATGACCGCGGCCTTGGCCTGGGCGCCGCTCATCCCACCCAGCCCCGACGTGACGATCACCTTGCCGGCCAGGCCGTCGGGGTCCTCGCAGCCCAGGTACAGCCGCCCGGCGTTGAGCACGGTGAGCGTCGTGCCGTGCACGATCCCCTGCGGCCCGATGTACATATAGCTGCCGGCCGTCATCTGCCCATAGCTCGTCACCCCCAGCGCGGCCATGCGCTGAAGGTCATCGCCGCTCGAGTAGTTGGGCACGACCATGCCGTTGGTCACCACCACCCGAGGCGCGTCCCGATGGCTCGGAAAGAGACCCAGCGGGTGCCCGGAGTACATGACCAGCGTCTGCTCGTCGGTCATGTCGGCCAGATAGCGCATGGCCAGGCGGTACTGGGCCCAGTTCTGGAAGACCGCGCCGTTGCCGCCGTAGGTGATCAGCTCGTAGGGGTGCTGCGCGACCGCCGGATCGAGGTTGTTCTGGATCATCAGCATGATCGCGGCGGCGTGTCGGCTGCGGGCGGGGTAGGCGTCCAGGGGTCGCGCGCGCATGGCGTAATGCGGGCGGTAGCGGTGCAGGTAGATGCGGCCCAGGGTCGAGAGTTCGGCGGCCAGCTCGGGGGCCAGGCGGGCGTGCAGGTGGGGCGGCACGTAGCGCAGGGCGTTGGCCAGGGCCAGGCGGCGCTCGTCGGCGGTCAGGTTCAACGCCCGACGCGGGGCGCGCGACACCGCGTGGTCGA